>DASUYB010000166.1 GCA_036377595.1 Longimicrobium sp.
ACGGCCGGTGGCTATGGCGCGGGGGATCCACCCGATCCCATCCCGAACTCGGAAGTGAAAACCCGCTGCGCGGATGGTACTGCCGGGGCCACCCGGTGGGAGAGTACGGCGCCGCCGGCCAACTATCACAGCAACGCCCGCTTCGATCAGCGATGATCCGAGGCGGGCGTTGCTGTTTCTGTTGCGGTGAATCCAGCTTCATCTCGAATCTGGAAAAGGATTTATCTCACGCAGAGTCAGCAGGGTCAGCAGAGAGAAAACCGCTGTTCCTGCTGACCCTTCGGATGTCGGCGCGACCATGGTTCCCGCCGATCCTTCCCTCGCTAGGAGCCTCGAAGGAAGGGGGGGAGCGGAGACCTACGCGCGGAGCTTTGACATCCTCCGGGACGGGCACGATCAGTATACGGCGTCGCTGCTGGTGGCCAGGATCACGACCACGATGGCGGCGGCGGCGATGCCGAGGAAAATCAGGGTCCTGGACGCTGCGCTCGCGGAGCGGGAATCCGCGGCGCTCGTCACGGCGAACGGCGTCGACGCATCGGCCGGGCGATCGATCGAGAGCGCAGGGGCGGGTGCGTGGAGGACCGGATTGTCGGCGGAGACGACGGCGCGCGGATAGGGTTGCGGCGCCGGCGGGGCGGGGTGGCAGGCGATCAGCGCGGTGCCCAGAAGCATGGGGCCGGTACGGATCGGGAGCTTCATGGCGAGACCTCCGGACGCAGGGTCGAAGTGCGGACTCGCGGCGAGGGGGCGTCGCTGATGCACGGTCGCTCCGCGGCACCGGGGATGTCAAGCAAACATCAGCGGGTGCGACGGATGCGTGAGGGATGCGCGCCCGGAGGGCCGGGAACCCGGCGGGGCGGCCGGCGAAGATGCCCGCCGATCGAGCCGGCATGGCGGGGGTGACGAATCCGCCGGGGGCCCGGCGCGGTTGGGCACAGTTGTATCGTGCCCTACCGCGCGCGCAGCCCGGCCCGGAGCGAAGCGGAGGGACACGCCCAGATCTCGCAGTTCAAATGGATCCGCTCGGCAGAGCGCGGCGTAAGTGGTGGTCGCGCCCATCGTGGCGCCTTGCTGCTACTCGTCCGGGTGGCAGCTTGCGCGGCGACGCATGGGACACCATCATCCGCATCGGCAGGTGTCCTTCCCTCCCTCCGGACGTCACGGAGCACCCCCTCATGTCCTCGCGTCTCGCGGACCGGCTCAGCGCCCTGCGGCGCCAGCGGTTCGTGGGCCGGGAAGACGAGCGGACCCTCTTCCGCTTCGCGCTTTCGGCCCCGACTCCCCCGTTCAACGTTCTCCATCTCGTGGGTCCCGGCGGCGTGGGGAAGACCACGCTGCTGCGCGAGTTCGCCGGCGAGGCCGAGCGCGCCGGCGCGGCCGCCTGGCAGCTGGACGCGCGCAACCTGGACCCGTCTCCCGACGCGTTCCAGGCGGCGCTTGCGGCGGCCATGGGGCTGCCGCCCGGCGCCGGCGCCGTCGAGGCGATCTCCGCGCGCGGCGGGCGGCAGGTGATCCTGGTCGACACCTACGAGCTGCTGCGCCCGCTGGACGCGTGGCTGCGGCAGGAGCTCCTTCCGCAGCTCCCCGAGAGCACCATCACCGTGCTCGCGGGGCGCGAGCCGCCGGCGGCCGCGTGGCGCGAGGAATGGCAGTCGCTGGCGCGCACGGTCAATCTCCGCAACCTCGATCCCGACGACGTGCGCGACTACCTGGCCCGGAGGGGCGTGGAGCCGGAGCGCTTCCGGGCGGTGCTCGAGGCCACGCGCGGTCATCCGCTCGCGCTCACCCTGGTGGCCGACGTGCTGGAGCAGCGCCCCGGGCAGGCGTTCCACCTGGCCGACGCGCCGGACGTGATCCGCACGCTGCTCGAGCGCTTCGTGCAGAAGGTGCCCAGCCCGCGCCACCGCATGGCGCTGGAGGCGTGCGCGCTCCTGCGGCTGACGACGGAGTCGCTGCTGGCGGAGGTGCTGGAGCCGGAGGACGCGCACGAGCTGTTCGAGTGGCTGCGCGAGCTGAGCTTCGTCGATTCCGGGCCGCTGGGGCTGTTCCCGCACGACCTGGCGCGCGAGGCGCTGTCGGCCGACCTGCGCTGGCGCAACCCCGAGCGCTACGCCGACCTGCACGACCGCGCGCGGGCGTACTACAACCGCCGCCTGCAGCAGACGCACGGCGCCGAGCAGCAGCGGGTGCTGAGCGACTACATGTACCTGCACCGCGACAACCCGATCGTGAAGCCCTTCATCGACTGGGCGGAGCAGGGGACGGCGGTGCCGGTGCCGCTGTCGGACGAGGACCGGCCGGTGCTGCTGGAGATGGTGGCGCGGCACGAGGGCGCCGGCGCGGCACGGATCGCGGAGCACTGGTTCGCGCGGCAGCCGGAGAACGTGATGGTGATCCGGGGGACGCACCACGAGCCGAGCGGCTTCCTCTTACTGCTGCGGCTGGAAGAGGCCACCGCGGAGGACCGGCGCGCCGATCCGGCCGCGGACCGCGCGCTCGCCTGGCTGGAGCGCAACGCGCCGCTGCGCCGCGGCGAGCGGGCGACGCACTTCCGCTTCTGGATGGACGGCGAGCAGCACCAGGCGGTGTCGGCCACACAGAGCTTGGCGTTCCTGAAGATCGCGCAGCACTACCTCACCACGCCGGGGCTCGCGTTCACCTTCCTTCCCGTGGCGGACGCGGAGTTCTGGGCGCCGTTCTTCGCGTACATCGACCTGTTCACCGTCCCCGAAGCGGACTACGACTCGGGGGAGCGGCGGATGACGGTGTTCTGTCACGACTGGCGCGCGGTGCCGCCGATGATCTGGCTGGAGATCCTGGCGCGCCGCGAGTTGGACGCCACACCGCCGGAAGCGCAGTCCGCGCCAGCGGCCGCGGCGGGGCCGGCGGCCGGACAGGTCGCGGTGCTCAGCGAGGCCGCGTTCGCGGAGGCGGTGCATGACGCGCTGAAGGAGTACGCGCGGCCGCGCGAGCTGCGGAAGAACCCGCTGCTGCGCTCGCGCGCGGTGCTGGCGCGGATGGAGATGGAAGCGACGGACGCGGAGCGGGTGCCGGTGCTGCAGGCGCTGCTGCGCGAGGCCGCGGAGCCGCTGAAGGACGCGCCGAAGCTGCGGAAGCTGTGGGACGCGCTGCACCTGGCGTACTTCGAGCCGGCGCCCAGCCAGGAGAAGGCGGCGCAGCGGCTGTACGTGAGCTTCAGCACCTTCCGCCGTCATCTCAAGGCGGCCGAGGAGCAGGTCGCCGAGGCGCTCTGGCAGTTAGAAATCGGTGTGGGGGACGAGTCGGCGTAACTACTATATCTCACGCAGAGAAGCAGAGGCAGCAGAGGTGAGTTTCTCTGCTTCCTCTGCTCCTCTGCGTGAGAAATCTTTTCAGTGCGTACGATCGACGACGTAGCGGGCGAGCGCGTCCAGCTCGACGGAGCGGATGCCGCCGGCGTGGAGGGCGGAGATGGCATCGGCGACGCACGACTCGGCGAGGGCGCGCGCGCCGTCGAGGCCGAACAGGGACGGGTAGGTGGCCTTGCCGGCGGACTCGTCCTTCCCCGCCGTCTTCCCCAGCGCCGCGGCGTCGCCGGTGACGTCCAGCACGTCGTCGACGATCTGGAAGGCGAGGCCGAGATGGCGGCCGTACGCGGAGAGGGCGGCCAGCGCGCCATCCTCCGCACCCGCGGCGAGTCCACCGAGCCGCAGCGAAGCGGCCAGCAGCGCGCCCGTCTTGCGGCGATGGATGTCTTCCAGCGCGGCCGCGTCGAGCTCACGCTCCTCGCCGGCCAGGTCCATCAGCTGACCGCCGACCATCCCCTCGGCGCCGCCGGCGCGGCAGAGCTCTATGGCGAGCGCGCGCCGCGTTTCTACGTCCAGCGCAAGCGCGTTTGCGGCGGCGTCGAGCACGCGAACGGCGGCGGGGATGAGCGCGGCGCCCGCGAGCATCGCCCGGGCGTTGCCGTAGACGGTGTGCACCGTGGGGCGGCCGCGGCGGAGCGCATCGTCGTCCATGCAGGGGAGGTCGTCGTGCACCAGCGAGTAGGTGTGCACGATCTCCACCGCCGCGGCCAGGCGGTAGACGGCCTCGGGCGCGTCGCCGCCGCGGACGGCGCGCCAGGCGGCGGCGCAGAGCACGGGGCGGATGCGCTTCCCCGGCGTGGCCAGCGCGTAGCGCATCGGCTCGCGCAGGGGGGCGGGCGCGGCGGCGACGGCATCTTCCGCCACCGCCGCCAGCGCGGCGTTCACGCGCGCGCGCTCGCGGGCGAGGAACGCGTCGGTGTCGAATCCCGCCGCGGCAGGCGCCTCCCGCACGCTCACAGCGGGTCGGGGAAGTCGTCCATGCGGATGCCGCCGCCCGCCTGCTCCAGCAGCTGGCGCACGCGCGAGTCCGCGCCGGCCAGCACCGTCTCGGCGAAGCGCAGCAGGCGCACGCCCTCCTCGAAGAGCGCGAGCGACTCGTCGAGCTCCATCCCGTCGCTCTCCAGCGCCTCCGCGATCTCCTCCAGCCGGGCGAGCGCGGCCTCGAAGGTCCACTCCGGCTCGGTCGGTACGTGGTCCGTCATCATCCCCTCTCTCCATCCACCCGGCAGGGCACCACGCCGTCGGCCACGCGCAGGTCGAACGGCGCGCCCGCGCTGAAATCTCCCACGCCGCGCAGCACGCGCCCGTCGCCGCCGAGCGGGACGGCGTAGCCGCGCGCCAGCACGTTCAGCGGCGAGAGCGCCTGCAGCCGCGCGGCGGTGGACGACAGCGCGTCGCGGCGGCCGCGGAGGGCGCGCTCGGCGGCCGTCTGCAGGTCGAGCCGCGCGTTGAACACCGCCTCGCGCCCGTCGGCGATGCGGTCGCGCGTGCAGCTGGAGATCCGATTGCGCAGGTCGTCGAGCTCGCGGCGGACGCGCGCGCCGTCGGGCACCGCCGCCTCGGCCGCGGCGGAGGGCGTGGGCGCGCGGAGATCGGCGACGAGGTCGGCGATGGTGAAGTCCGTCTCGTGTCCCACGGCGGAGATCACGGGGACGGGGGATTCGGCGATGGCGCGGGCCACGGCCTCTTCGTTGAACGCCCACAGGTCCTCGATCGATCCCCCGCCGCGGCCGACGATCAGCACGTCGGCGCATCCCGCGCGCGCCATCAACCGCACCGCGCGCGCGATCTCGTCCGCCGCGCCCTCGCCCTGCACGCGCGCGGAGGCCAGGACGATGCGCGTCCACGGGGCACGGCGGCGGATCACCGTGACGATGTCGCGCAACGCCGCGCCGGCGGACGAGGTCACCACGCCCACGCACGCCGGGTGCGCGGGGATGGGGCGCTTGCGCGTGGGGGCGGTCAGCCCCTCGGCGTCGAGGGTGGCGCGCAGGCGGTCGAAGGCGAGCTTGTAGAGCCCCTCACCCTTGGCCTCGAGCTCGGCGCAGACCAGCTGGAACTCGCCGCGCTGCTCGTAGAGCGTGAGGCGGCCGAGCGCGCGGACCTGCATCCCCTCGCTGGGCGCGGTGGGAAGGCGCCGCGCCTCGTCGCGCCACATCACGCAGCGCAGCTGGGCGTCGGCGTCGCGCAGGGAGAAGTAGCAGTGCCCGGAGCGCGCCTTCGTGAAGTTGGCGACTTCCCCGTGCACCCAGAGCGGGGGGAAGACGCCCTCGATCAGCTCGCGCGCGGCCGCGTTCACCTCGCCCACGCGCATCCCCTCGGCGGGGACTCGGATGGCCGAGCGGCCGCCCGATTCCACCTCGCGCGCGGCGACGGCGCGCGCGACGTCCTCGTTGCGCGCCTCGTTCAGCGTGTCGCGGGCGGGCGGCTTCGGTGCGCGCGCGGCGGAAGGCGCGAGCTCGTCCTCGAAGGGCGGCTCGTCCTTCTTCTCACGCTCGCGGCGGTCGAACTCGGCCGAGGTGAAGAGGTCCCACATGCGATGATCGGTTCTGCCAGGAAACGAAGTTCGGTGCGGCGCGCGGCGCGGAGGCCCTCTCCCCCCGGCCCCCTCCCCCAAAACAGCCTGGGGGAGGGGGAGACCTCAGCGCGGGGAGGAGCTACGGAGCCGGTTGGGACGCATCTTCCCGCCGCGGCTGGCCCCCTCCCCCGGCCCCTCCCCCGCTGCGCAAGGGAGGGGAGAACTCAGCGCAGGTACTGATTATTGCCCACCTCGCTGGGCACTGGGCACTGGGCACTGGGCACTGGGCACTGGGCACTGGGCACTCAGCACTTCCGCTCATACCCCTCAAACCGGCGATCGCCGCCGCTCGCCCTTGGTTTTCGCGTGGTGGGCGCGCATTGCGGCCTCGATGGTGTTGTTGAGCAGCATGGCGATGGTCATCGGGCCCATGCCGCCGGGGACGGGGGTGATCCACCCCGCAATCTCCTTCACCGCGTCGAAGTCCACGTCGCCGCGGATCACGTAGCCCTTCGCGTGGCCGGCGTCGGGGACGCGCGTGGTGCCGACGTCGAAGACCGCGGCTCCGGGCTTCACCATGTCGGCGGTGATCAGGCCGGGCTTGCCAACGGCGACGACCAGGATGTCGGCCATGCGCGTGTGCCGCGCCAGGTCCACCGTGTGGCGGTGCGTGAGTGTCACGGTCGCGTTCGGGCCGGGCGCCATCAGCAGCGACGCCAGCGGCTTGGAGACGATCAGGCTGCGGCCGACGATCACCGCGTGCCTGCCGTGGGTCTCGATGCGTTCGTGGCGCAGCAGCTCCATGATTCCCGCCGGCGTGGCGGGGACGAAGCCGCGCGGGTCGCCCACGAAGGCGCGGCCCACGTTCAGCGGGTGGAACCCGTCCACGTCCTTGGACGGGTGCACCCGCTCCAGCACCGCCTTGGGGTGGATGTGCGACGGGAGCGGGAGCTGGACGAGGATGCCGTGGATCTCGGGATCGGCGTTCAGCCCGTCGATGCAGCCGAACAGCTCGTCCTGCGTCACGGTCTCGGCGAGCTGGATCAGCCGGTCGTGCATCCCCGCCTCGTGGCACGCGCGCGTCTTGGAGCGCACGTAAACCTCGCTTGCCGGGTCGCTGCCCACGAGGACCACGGCCAGCCCGGGCACCGTCCCCTCGCGTGCCAGCTGGGCCGTCTCTTCCGCCACCTGCGCGCGGATCTCGCGGCCACACGCCGCGCCATCGATGATCTTGGCAGCCACGTCAGTGCTTCTTCCCGAAACGTTCCAGCAGCACGCGCTCCAGACCCACGGAGATGCGCTCGATCGACTTCGCCAGCCCCGTGGCGGGGTCGATCTCCACCACGGCGCCCTGGAGATGGAGATCCTCGTCCGCGGGCTGCATCCGCTCGCCGCGCGTCTGGGTGAGCTGGCGCTCCAGCGAGATCTCCCACTTCATCCCGATGATCCCGCCCAGCCCGCCGGTGATCCCCAGGTCGGTGATGAACGCCGTGCCCTTAGGCAGCCGCCGCTCGTCGGCCGTCTGCACGTGCGTGTGCGTCCCCACCACCGCGGCCACGCGCCCGTCGAGGTAGCGCGCGAACGCCTGCTTCTCGCTCGTGGCCTCGGCGTGGAAGTCGACCACGACGGCGTCCGGCGGCTGCTCCTGCGCGCGCAGCTCCTTCAGCATGGCGTCGGCCTCGCGGAAGGGGTCGTCGATGGGCGTCATGAAGGTGCGCCCCTGCAGGTTCATCACCGCCAGCCGGTGTTTGCCGACAGGGACCACGACGGAGCCGTGCCCCGGGTTCGGCGACGGGTAGTTGGCGGGGCGGAGGAGCCGCGGCTCGGCGTCGAGCACGGGAAGAATCTCCTTCTTGTCCCACACGTGGTTGCCGGTGGTGATGACGTCCACGCCGAGCTCGAAGAACTCCTTGACGATGTCGGGGGTGATGCCGAAGCCGCCCGCCGAGTTCTCGCCGTTGACGATGACGGCGTCGGCGCGGGCGTCGGCGCGCACCAGGCGCAGGAGCAGCCCCAGCACGCGGCGCCCCGGCGAGCCGATGACGTCGGCCACGAACAGCACCCTCACGGGCGCACCATCCCACCGCCCGGACGTCTCGAGCGCATCACCCCTCCGCCGCCGTGGACGCGAAAGGGCGACGCACGCGCCGCCCCGTTTTCATCGCCGCACAATATAGCCAACCATCCCCGATCCCGCCGCCCCTCACCCGCCGAGCGGTGCCGCTGCTCCGCGTCTTCGCATCGCGCCGAATCTGCGCGGCACTCGGCCATCTCCAAAGAAAAAGAAGGTCTCACGCAGAGTTAGCAGAGTCAGCAGCGAACAACAGCTGAAAAACTGCTGACTCTGCTAACTCTGCGTGAGACTCAAAGATCCTATCCCCAAGACGAAAATGGGGCGAAGCATGATCGCTTCGCCCCGCTTCTCTATCTTCAACACCCGCGACGTTACCGCGCGAAATCCACCGCGCGGGTCTCGCGGATCACCACCACCTTGATCTGCCCGGGGTACTGCAGCTCGCTCTCGATGCGGCGCGCCGTCTCCTCGGAGAGGCGGGCCATCTCCTCGTCGCTGATCTGGTCGGGGATCACCATCATCCGCAGCTCGCGGCCGGCCTGGATGGCGAAGGAGCGCTCCACGCCGGGGTACGAGTTGGCGATCTCCTCCAGCTTCTCCAGCCGGCGGACGTACGTCTCGAACATTTCCCGCCGCGCGCCGGGGCGCGATCCGCTGATGGCGTCGGCCGCGGTGACCAGGAACGACTCGGGGAAGAGGTGCGGCTCCTCGTCGTGGTGCGCCTTGATGGCGTTCAGCACCTGCGGCGGCTCGCCGTACTTCTTGGCCAGGTTCCACCCCAGCTCCACGTGCGTCCCCTCGTGCTCGTGGGTCATCCCCTTGCCCACGTCGTGCAGCAGCCCCATGCGCTTGGCGAGGGTGGCGTCGAAGCCCATCTCCGCCGCCATGTTGCCGGCGAGGATGGCCACCTCCTTGGCGTGCATCAGCTGGTTCTGTCCGTAGCTGGTGCGGAACTTCAGGCGGCCCAGCACCTTCACCACCTCGGGGTGCACGCCGTGGATCCCCAGCTCGTACAGGATCTGCTCGGCCGCCTCGCGCATGGAGTTCTCCACCTCCTTGCGGCTCTTGGCGACCACGTCCTCGATGCGCCCGGGGTGGATGCGCCCGTCGCCCACCAGCTTCTCCAGCGCCAGGCGCGCGGTCTCGCGGCGGATGGGGTCGAAGCCGGAGAGGACCACGGCCTCGGGGGTGTCGTCGATGATCACGTCGATCCCCGTGGCCTGCTCGAAGGCGCGGATGTTCCGCCCCTCGCGGCCGATGATGCGCCCCTTCATCTCGTCGGACGGGAGGGCGACGACGGAGACGGTGGTCTCGGCGGTGTGGTCGGCGGCAATGCGCTGGATGGCCAGGGAGATGATCTTCTTGGCCTCGCGCTCGGCGTCGCGGCGCGCCTCTTCCTTGATCTCGCGGATCCGCTGCCCGGCCTCGGCGCGCGCGGCCTCTTCCATGTCGTGGATGAGCTGCCGCCGCGCCTCGTCGGCGCTGAGCCCGGCGAGCGACTCGAGGCGGTGCTGCACCTCGGCGAAGCGCTGGCCGAGCTCCTGCTCGCGCGCTTCGGCGCCCTTCTCGCGGCGCAGCAGCGCCTGGCCGCGCTGCTCCAACTGCTCGCCCTTCTCGTCGAGGAGGTGGAACTTGCGGTCGAGCGACTCCTCGCGCTCCTGGAGGCGTCGCTCCACGCGCTCGATGTCGTCGCGGCGGCGGCTTTCCTCGCGCTCCCACTCCTCGCGGGCGCGGATGGCCTCCTCGCGGCCCTTGAGCACTTCGGCCTTGCGCAGGCGGTCGGCCTCTTCCTGCGCCCCCCCGCGGATGCGCGCCGCCTCGTCCTCGGCGGTCGCGCGGGCCTTCTTCAGGCGCGCCTCGACCGCCGCGCGGCCCGCGACAAAGCCGGCGAGCGCGGCCACGAGGGCCACGACGACGGCAATCAGGATCGTGTTCATTGTCGGATTTATGTCGGCGCGGATCCCCTGGGGAGGCCCGCGTCGGGGCCAAAACAAAGCGGTGGCAGGCCAACCTCACTGCCACCGCACTGTGTGCGCCTGAGCGCGCGCGGCGGAAGGCCGCAACGAGAAAAGATATCTCCGAACGCGCGTTCGACGCAACCCCGGTACGGGCGTGTTGCGCCAGAACTTCGACCCGTCCACGCCGTGATCCGCACGACGCCGCGCCGCCGGGCCCTCACCCGAAGAAAGGCGATCCAGACTGCCGGATCGCCTTTCTTCGACCTCTCCCCAAACAGCCTGGGAGAGGTAAACCGCAACAGAAACTGCGCGCGCCGATCACTCCGGCGGCGGCAGCATCAGCTCCGGCTCGCCGTCGAAATCTCCGCGCGGGGCGTCGTCCTCGATCGGCGGCGGCGGCATCTCCGACCACGCGGGCGGCGCGTCGGGCGATGATGCGGACGTACCCGCCGGACTCGCATCTCCCGAAGTCTCCGTCATCCATGTAGGAGATTGGGACGCTGCGGGGCGGCGGACGGGGCGCTTCTCGGCGGCGGCAGCCTCGGCGGCTTCGAGGAGGTCGGCCAGCTCGCCGGTGTGGCGGGTGGCCTCTTCGCGGAGATGGCGGATCTCCTCGCGCGCGCGGAAGAGCTCGTCGGTGATGGAGAGGGCGGCCAGCGTGGCGGCGCGGAACGGCTCCAGCGTCTGGAAGCCGGGGAGCGCGCGGATGGTGCCGTCGACGTGCGCGGCCACGGCGCGCGTGTACTCGGGGGGCACGTCGCTGCGCAGGACGTGCTTCTCGCCCGCGATCTCCACCGCCACGGTGTGGCGCGGGGGCGGCGGGCGGCGCGGGGGGCGGCTCACCGGCGCTGCTCCAGCACGGCCAGGCGCGCCAGCAGACCGGTGATCCGCTTGCGCGCCTCGGCGGTGCGCGACACCAGCACCGCGTTCTCCGCCCGCAGCCGCCGCAGCTCGTCGCCCGCCTCGGCGGACGGGAGCGGGCCGAGCGTGGTCAGCTCCTCCAGCTCGCCGCGCAGGCGCACGACCTCGGCCTCGGCCTCGCGCGCGCGGCGCTGCCACCCCTCCAGCGCGGCGGCGGCGGCGCGGGCGGCGCGCTCCAGGCGCTCCCACCCGGGCGCGGGGTCGGGTCCTTCGTCGTCACCGGCGGCGTACACCGTGCCGCTCCTCCAGCGCCTTCAGCACGCGCTCCACGGACGCGTCGACCTCCCTGTCCGTCAGCGTGCGGTCGGGCGCGCGGTAGCCCAGGCGCCACGCAAGGCTCCTCGTCCCCTCGGGCAGCCCCTTCCCCTCGTACAGGTCGAACGGCGCGACGGACTCCAGCAGCGGCCCGGCGCCGCCGCGGATGGTCTCCTCCAGCTCCGCCGCGGTCACGGCGAAGGGGACCAGCAGCGCCAGGTCGCGCTCGCTTCCCGGGTGCGTGGGGATGGGCACGTAGCGCGCCGCCTTCGCGCCGGCCGCGGCGGGGAGCGCGGCCTCGACCACCAGCACCGGCGCGGCCCACGCGGGCGCGTCCACCGCGCCCTCCGGCGCCTGCCATCCCCACCCCACCGTCCCGTTCTCGCCCACGAGGTGGTAGCCGGGGACGCCGCCCACGTCGCCCGTCTCCACGCGGCCGCCGGGGTACTCGCCGGCCAGGTCTTCGAGCAGCGCCTTCAGGTCGTAGACGTCGAAGGTGCCGGGATCGCCGCTCCAGTGCGTGGGCGCGCGGCGGCCGCTGAACGCCGCGGCCACGCGCCGCTCCTCGCCCGGCGCGCCGCCGTTGGCGGGGGCGCGGAAGACGGTGCCGAGCTCGAACAGCCGCACGTCGCGCACGCCGTGCGCGAAGTTGTGCTCCACGCGCCGCAGCAGCGTCGACGCGAGGGACGTGCGCAGGAACGCATCCTCCTGCGACAGGGGATTGAGCACCCGCGCGGCGCCCGGCGTCTCGGGCGTGAACGGCAGCGTCACCCCCTCCAGGAATCCCCAGCGCACGAAGATCTCGCGCAGGCGGCGCTGCACGGCCACGGACGGGTCCTCGGGGACGGCGGAGGGGCGGAACGGGAGCAGCTCGTCGGCGAAGGTGCCGTAGCCGCGCCGCCGCGCGATCTCCTCGATCACGTCGATCTCCGTCCGCACGTCGTAGCGGTAGCCGGGGACGGTGACGCGCACCGGCTGCGACCGCTTGACCTCGAAGCCGAGCGGATCGAGGAGCCGGTCGATCTCCGCCGCGTCGATGGAGACGCCCAGGACGCGCGCCACCCGCTCCGGCCGCACGGCGATCACCGGCCGCTCGAACGGCCGCGGATCGACGTCGATCGCGGCGACCACCTTGCCGCCGGCGACGGCCAGGATCAGCTCGATCACGCGCACCAGCGCCTCGGGCTGGCCCTCGGGGTCCACGCCGCGCTCGAAGCGGTAGCTGGCGTCGGTGGAGAGGCCGAGCCGGCGCGCCGTCCTGCGCACCGTCTTCTGCTCGAAGAGCGCGCACTCGAGGAAGATGGCGCTCGTTCCATCCCCCACCTCGCTGTTCTCCCCACCCATCACCCCGGCGAGGGCCACCGCGCGATCGCCGTCGGCGATGACGAGGTCCGTCTCCTCCAGCGTCCGCTCCACGCCGTCGAGCGTCGTCAGCGTCTCGCCCGCCGTCGCGCGGCGGATGCGGATCTCGCCGCCCTTGATCTTCGCCAGGTCGAAGGCGTGCAGCGGCTGACCGAGCTCCTGCAGCACAAAGTTCGTCGCGTCGACCACGTTGTTGATCGGCCGCTGGCCGACGGCACGGAGCCGCGTCGCCAGCCACTCGGGCGAGGGGCCGACGGCGACGCCCTGGAGGATGGCGCCCATGTAGCGCGGGCACCCGTCGGGGTCGTCGATCTCCACGTGCAGGCCGGCGCACTCGCCCTCGCGGCGCGCGGAGGTGCAGGGGAGCTTGACCCTGGGCGCGCCGGGGAACCTGGGGAGGTCGATGCCGTCCACGCCGCCCGGCGCCAGCTCGCGCGCGATGCCGACGTGCGACAGCAGCTCGCCGCGGTTGGGGGTGACGTCGACCACCAGCCGGTAGTCGTCCAGCCCCAGCGCCTCGCGGAAGCGCTCGCCGGGGCGATGGCCGTCGCCCAGCGTCATCAGCCCGGAGTGATCGCGGCCGAGGCCGAGCTCGCGCGCGGAGCAGAGCATCCCCTGTGACTCCTCGCCGCGCAGCTTGGCTTTCCTGATCTCCATCCCCCCGGGGATCGTCGCGCCGACGGGGGCGAAGGGATAGAAGCCGCCCGCCTGCACGTTGGGCGCGCCGCAGACGACCTGCAGCGCGTCGCCCGTCCCCGCGTCGACGGTGGCGACGCGGAGGCGGTCGGCGTTGGGGTGCTGCCGCACGTCGGTGACGCGGGCGATCACCACGTCGCCGAGCTCGGCGCCGAGGTCCACGATCTCGTCGACGGGCGCGCCGAGCATGGCCAGCCGGTCCGCCACCTCGCGCGGCGTGCCGGTGATTCCCGGCGCGAGCGATTTCAGCCAGCGATACGAAACGTCCATTCGGAAGGAAGTGCCCAGTGCCAAGTGCCCAGTGCCCAGTAACAGAATCCGTGTCGTGCGCCGGCGCCTGCGCGTGGGCTGAACCCACTGGGCACTGGGCACTTGGAACTGGGCACTATCCGTTCACGCGAACTGCCCCAGGAACCGCATATCGTCCTCGTACAGCAGGCGGATGTCGGTCAGCCCGAAGCGCTGCATGGCGATGCGGCCGGGGCCCATCCCGAACGCGTAGCCCGTGTAGCGCTCGGGGTCGTAGCCGCACGCGGCGAAGACGTTGGGATGCACCATCCCGCTTCCCATGATCTCCATCCACCCGGTCTGCTTGCACGCCGGGCACCCGCCGCCGCCGCAGATCTGGCAGCGCACGTCCACCTCCGCCGACGGCTCGGTGAACGGGAAGAAGCTGGGGCGGAAGCGCACCGGCACGTTCGGCCCGAAGAAGCGGTGCACGAACGCGGTGATGGTGGCCTTGAAGTCGGCGAAGGTGATCCCCTCGTCCACCGCCAGCCCCTCGAGCTGCTCGAACCCCGGCGCGTGGCTGGCGTCGAACGGGTCGCGGCGGTACGCCGTCCCCGGCACCACCACGCGGATGGGCGGCTTGAACGACTCCATCACGTGCGCCTGCACGGGGGAGGTGTGCGTCCGCAGCACGATCCCCTCGGCCAGGTAGAAGGTGTCGTGCATGTCCGCCGCGGGGTGGTCGAGCGGCGTGTTCAGCTTGCTGAAGTTGTACTCGACCGTCTCCACCTCGGGGCCCGCCACGCGGGTGAAGCCGAGGTCCCGGAAGATGTCGCAGATCTCGTCCACCACCTGGGTGACGGGGTGGAGCCCGCCCTTCCAGCGGCGGCGGCCGGGGAGCGTGAGGTCCACCTTCGGCCCCGCGTCGGCCGACGCGGCGAAGCCCGCCGTCCGCTCGTCGATCAGCGCGGAGAGCGCGTCCTTCACCCGGTTGGCCTCGGCGCCCACGGCCGGGCGCTCGTCCTGCCCCAGCTCGCCCAGGCGGCGGAGGACGGACGTCAGCCGCCCTTTCCGCCCGAGGTACTCCACGCGCAGCGCCTCGAGCTCCGCCGCGGAAGCAGCGCCGCCCACGGCGGCCTCGCCTTCGCGATGGAGCTCCTTCAGCTGCCCGATCAGCTCGTCGACCACGCTCACGTTCGCATCCACGCTCGTCATCGGTCCGTCATCCGAATCATCGATATCACCCCGCTTCTGCCATCCCGCGATGTCATCCTGAGGGAGGCGCCGCGTCCAACCCTCGTCCGCACCAGCGGTGGGCGCCGAACGAAGGATCTATTCGCCCCAGGGACAGGATTGCTCCTTCGAGCAGACATCCGGGCCGCCAAATGCAAGATCCTTCGGGCGCTCCAACGGTCGTGCGAACGCGGCGTCGGAGCGTCGCGCCCTCAGGACGACACCCGGTGGGTGCTCGCAGTGCCGGCAGCTACATCCTCTCGACGAGGATGACGTCCTCAAGCGGAAAGAGCGCACAACAGCGCACCTGAACACAATCTGTTCCGCGCGCGGGCGTCTGGCTACCCCTGGATGCGCGAAGCGGCGCCGCGGGTCCATCGACCCTCGGCGCCGCTCTGCGTCGGCTGTTGCTGGGGAGGTGCTTCAGCCCAGCGAGGCCCGCGCGGCGCTGGCCAGCTGCTCGAAGGCCTGCGGTTCGCGCACGGCCAGGTCCGCCAGCACCTTCCGGTCGATCTCGATGCCGGCCTTCTTCAGGCCGTCCATGAAGCGCGAGTACGACAGGTCGTGCGTGCGCGCGGCGGCGTTGATGCGCACGATCCACAGGCGGCGGAACTCGCGCTTGCGGTTCTTGCGGTCGCGGTAGGCGTAGCGGCGGGCGCGCTCGACGGCCTCCTTGGCCGTCTTGTACAGGTTCTTGCGCCGGCCGAAATATCCCTTGGCGTCGGCCAGGATCTGCCGCTTGCGCCGCAGCCGGGCCACGTTGTTCTTCACGCGGGGCATGGTCTATCCCTCACTGTCAGAAGGTCGAAAGAAGTACGGAAGTGCCGTTCAGCCCTGGATCAGGCGCTTCACGCGCTTCTCGTCGGCCTTGGCCAGCATGGTGGTGCCGCGCAGGTTGCGCTTCCGCTTCTGCGACTTCTTGGTCAGGATGTGGCTGTGGAACGCGTGGCCGCGCTTCACCCGGCCGGTGGCCGTGCTCTTGAAGCGCTTGGCCGCGCCCCGGTGCGTCTTCATCTTCGGCATGGTACTTCGTCCTTTCGGCTGAGCGGCCGCGCTCGGGCGGTCCTCAGGCTGGTTTTGCGGTGGGGGCCAGCACCATCACCATGCTCCGGCCCTCCATCTGCGGAAACTGCTCCACCTTGCTGATGTCCTGCAGCATGGCGGACACGCGGTCCAGCACCTGGCGCCCGAACTCGGGGTGCGCCATCTGCCGGCCCCGGAACATCATGGTCAGCTTGACCTTGTTCCCCTCTTCCAGGAAGCGGCGGGCGTGCCGGGTCTTGAACTCGAAGTCGTGGTCCTCGATCCCCGGGCGCATCTTGACTTCCTTGATCTGCACGTGGTGCTGCCGCTTGCGCGCCTCGCGCGCCTGCCGCTGCTCCTCGTACTTGTACTTCCCGTAGTCCATGATGCGGCAGACCGGGGGGCGGGCCATCGGCGCGACCTCTACCAGATCCAGGCCCTGTTCCTCCGCGATCTCCATCGCCCGCTCGATCGGGATGATCCCGATCTGCTCGCCGTCCGGGCTGATCACCCGGACCGGGCTGATGCGGATTTGGCGGTTGACCCGCAGCTTCTCGTTGATGGCGCGGCTCCGTTGAAGGAGGGGTAAAGAAAAACGGACCTGAAGGTTCAGGTCCGTTGACTGCAAACGCACCCAAGCGCTCTCTCCCGCGGGGGAGAAAGGGGGCGCGCCGCGCAGTGCGGACCCGGCAGCATCGCGCCCGATCGTGGGCGGAACCGACAGGTGGGAGGCCCGCCGGCCTCCACTTTTCCTGCAATGTGGCGGTGAAGATAACGAATTGTCGGGGGATTTTCAACCCCGGGGCGGTGCTCGTCCCGGGGCTTCGTTCATCTTGGCCCGCATGCATCTCCGCGGCCGCGGGCAGCCCTCACCCTGCGCCTTAGAGCGCAAGCCCTCTCCCGATAACGGGAGAGGGTGGCGCGCAACGCGGCGTCATCGCGACGAACCTGCGTCCGTGCTGAGTTCTCCCCTCCCCTGCGCAGCGGGGGAGGGGCCGGGGGAGGGGGCCTGCCCGCGGCCGCGCGGATCCCCGCCGGGTTGCACGGATACCGACCCACCTCGTCATGGCGCGACGGGCATATGTGTGCCCCCCCCTTAGCACTCGCAGTCCACCTCGTCCCCCGCGATGCACTCGTTCTCCGGCCACAGGTCCGGGTCCCACGGCTCCACCTCGGGCCGCGGCGCGGGCGCGGAGGCGGCGGGAAGCACGGGCGGCTCCGGCGGCGTCCGGGGGAGCACGGGCACGGTCTTCGTCGCGTCGGACATGGTGATCTCCTCCTCTCAGCTCACCTGGATGGCCACCTTCAGCACCCCGTCGCGCTGGTGGCCGAACAGGTCGTACGCCTCCTCGATGCGGTCCAGCGTGAA
>DASUYB010000167.1 GCA_036377595.1 Longimicrobium sp.
GGCGAGGCGGTCTCAGCGGGCGTTGCGGCGGCGGGTCTGCTGTACCTGCTGGGCGCGCCGGGGCTGGCGGCGGCGGCGCTGCTGCTGGCGGCGGCGTCCGCGGGCTTCCTCGCCTGGAACTGGCAGCCCGCGCGCATCTTCATGGGCGACGTGGGGAGCGGCACCGTGGGGTACCTGTTCGCCGTGCTGGCGCTGGCCTCGGAAAAGGCGCGGGCGCTGCCGCTGCTGGCGTGGGTGATCCTGCTGGGGGTGTTCGTGTTCGACGCCACCGCCACCCTGGTGCGCCGGCTGCTGCGCGGCGAGCGGGTGTACGAGGCGCACCGCAGCCACGCCTACCAGCGCGCCACGCAGGCCGGGTTCAGCCACGCGCAGGTGAGCGGGCGGGTGATCGTGCTGAACCTGCTACTGGCCGTGCTGGCCGGCGCCGCGGCGGTGGAGCCGCGCCTTCTCCTTCCCGCCTTCGCGGCCGCGCTCCTGCTGACGGTAGTCGTCTACCGCGCGGTGGAGCGCCGCCGGCCCTTCCCTGCCCCTCCCCAGCCGCAGCCGCCCTCCGAAAACGGTCCCGCTCGGGTGGCCGAGCCCCTGTCCGGGAGCGCCGCGAACCCGCGGTGAGGGAAGGCCTGCTGGGTCACGCGGAGAAACGGAGTAGAATGGAGAAACGGAGCACTGCCGACGCGTGCAGTTCTCCGTTCGCTCGTTACGCCCACCTATCCGCGCGCTGCTTGTGGCCGGGCGGGATCCGGACATCCCGCTGCCCCCGCAACGTCATCCCCGCCGGGCGCAGGCTCACCTGGCGTGCGCCAGGTCGAACGAGGGGCGCGTGCGAGTCCGCTCGTACCGTCCGTCGGCCTCCACGCCGTAGCCGAAGCCGCAGCCGCCGTCCCGCTCGTTCTGCACCATCTCCATCCGTCCGCGGCGGAAGGTCATCCGCAGCTCGCACACGCCGCCCAACTGCTCCACGCGGTAGACGGCCACGCCGCCACTCAGGCGCGCGGTTCCCGCGATGCTCCCGGTGTTGTGCGACGGCTCGCCGCGGTCGCAGAACAGCTGGAAGCGGATGCGGCCTCCGGACAGCTCCGCCACGTCCAGCAGGCATCCGCCATTCGGCCGTTCCAGCGCATACCGTCCGGTGACCCCTGCCGGAGGACGGACTGTCACCGCGGCCGCCGACGACCGGGCGGCGACCGCGCCGGCGAGCGTGGAAGCGAGGGCGAGGGCCAGCGCAACAGGCTTCATCGATCAGGATTCCGGACGTGGCGGTGTATCATACCAGGTCATGCGTTTGACCTGTGAGCCGTTGGAGCCTCGCGCAGTTTGCGAGGCTTTTCGTAGTTGTTGCTGCGGCTTCAGCCGCCGGTGCGGAGTCGGCACAGAGACGGACCATGCATCCCCGCGTGGAAGGCTCGGTAATCCGCCGCTGGGATGCAAGCTCCATCATCCCGGCA
>DASUYB010000168.1 GCA_036377595.1 Longimicrobium sp.
GCTCTACAACATGGCGCACGACTACCGGCGCCGCTACATCGGGCCGAAGCTGAATCGCGTGCTGTCCGCCGTGGCTGGCAAGCCTGTGAAGGTGAGCTGGCCCTCGCTCTACGACGCCTCGGAGAATGAGAAGAGCCAGACCCGTCTGGCGCGCGCCAACGCGACGAAAGTCTACTGGGACATCGGCGCCATCGAGGCGTCTGACGTGGTGGCGGGTGCCAAGCGCGGCATCGACCCGGAGAAGCTGGGCACGCCCGACGACGATCGCGTGGCGCTCACGGAGACCGCACCCGGCCCCGCCCCGGCAGGCCCCGCCGGCGCGCCCGGCAAGGCCCTGGCCAGCAAGGGCACTAGCAAGCAACGATCGGAGCAAAAATGACCGCATCCCGGGCGCCGCGACCTACCCGCCGCAGCCCCCGACACGACCAGGTGCCGGCCGCCGCGACGCGCCGCCGGCGCGGCCCCGCGCCACCCGATGACGCCATCGCGGACCTGGAGACAGCGTGGGACGCCATCCCCGAGGACACCCCGCCCGAGGCGAGGAGGAATCTGCTGCTGGCGGCCCTGCTGCTGGCCTGGGTAATGGTGGAGCGCCACGCCCGCCGTGGGGTAGCCCGGGCGCTCCCGGAGCCGTGGGCGGGCACCGTGCGGCTGGCGCCGGGCCTCTCCGCGGCCCCCGCGCTGGAGCCCGTGCCCGAGACCCGGGCGGCCCTGGGGAACCGACTACGGGCCTGGCATGCGGCCGCAGTGCAGCACTTCGCGGCGACCGTCGGCAGCACCGAGTATATCTGGACGACGCACCCCGAGCACAGCAAGTCTGGTACGCGCGAGTTGCACCGTGAGCTCGAGGGCACGCGCCACTCCTGGACCAACCCACCTGTGTCGGGCACCAATGGCTTCCGCGGCCATCCGCAGGAGCCTGCCGAATGTGTCTGCACGGCCTTCCCATTGCCGCCCGTCGGGTGAAAAACGACCGTAGCGCCTTGCAGCGCACGGGGCGATAGGTCACGGTTAGATTTGACCGGACAACAACGGGAGTGCAGTCCCGAGAACCTGCAACACCGGACAACGGGAGTGCAGTCCCGAGAACCTGCAACACCGGACAACGAAACCACCAGGAAACCAGAACAGCATGAACGAGCATCGGGGCGGGAAGATCGGCGGATACAAGCAGCACATCCCGGACGCGGCGGTGTTCCATGCGGATGGCAACCTATCGGGCGGTGGGCTGTTCCACTATGAGAGTGACCGCGATCAGCACGGCCGCACGTGGCGCCCCGATCTGGTACCCGCGATCCTGGCCTGGATCGACAGCATTCCCCCGGAAGACTACGACATTGTGCAGCGCTTCGCCGTCGGCCGCCGCGGCAGCTTCCGCGCAGACTTCGTGGTACCGATAGAACGAAAAGGGAGTGCAGTCCCTGGAACCTGCAACGACCACAACAAGCAGATCAAATGGCGAGATGTGGCCATTGAATTTGATTGGAATAGGCAGATCATCCGCAACGACGTCCAGCAGTGGGGCGCCGAGCACATCGTCCCGTACGCCCGCGCCACGCTCGACGCGATGGCGCGCTTACGCTGAATTGACCGCACAACCACAATCCGCCAAGAACTGACCAGACAATGCTACGACCCAACTACACCCCCGAACGCTTCCGCGAGCTAGCGGAGGGCGCCCTCGCCGAGCTGATCGATAACTCCGACGCCCTGGAGATCCACGACGTACGCACCTGGGGCCGTCGCCTCGGGGAGGCCGTGGCCCGCGCCGCCCGCTATGAGCAGGGCGCGGGGTCCGTCGACGAGGGGGGTGATGAGGAGTGAAGCAGAAGCCCGGACACAGTATCCAGCTCGCCGAGAAGCTGCGCGCGCAGCCCGCGCTCGCGGTGCTCGGGGAGATGTGGCAGCAGCACCCGGACGAGCTGGACACGGAATATTTCGCGTTCATCGACTGGCTGGAGGCGGGGGAGTCCCGGGGCATCCCCGAGCCGCGCTGGCGTGCTGCCGCCGCCAAGTACGACTGGGCCGCGCGCGCCGCGGCGTTCGCAACCGCGGACTCCCTGGATCGTGTACCCGCGGCGGCCGTCCAGAATCACACCGCCGACGTGGTGCTACGCATGGCGCAGATCGAGCTCAACAAGCTGCTGCGCATGTCCGCGAAGGAAGAGCACCGCGTCGTGGTGCCGGTGAATGACCTCCACAAGCTGATGACCTTCGTGCGCGACATGCAACGCGACGCCGTGCAGGATCGCAAGGACGAACTCGACTACTCCAAGCTGGAGCCGGACGAGATTCGTGAACTACGTCGCCTTATCAATAAAGCCAAGAAGACAACATGATCATGACCACACGGGAGTGCAGTCCCTCTAACCTGCAACTGGATCAGGTGGCGGAGACATGAACGACTACACGAAATTGACCGCACACGCGCGAGGCGCGGACGAGCATGCCACCCTCGCCGCGCTAGCGGCGCACCCCACGCAGGAGCAGGCCGCGGCAAGCCTGGGCTGGACCCGGGGCAAGCTGCAGGGGCATCTCCGCCGCATGCAGGGGCGCCAGAATGCTGGCGTGACGGTCGCGCGGGGCAGCAGCCCGCCGCCGGCACCCAGGAGCGCGGAACGGGTTACCGCGGAGGCGCGCGCCACCATGGCTGCCAACACCGCCCGCGCGGAGGTGAAGGAACTCGCGGCCCGCGTCGTGACCCTCGAGAGTGAACTGTCCTTCGTGCACGCCGCACCGGCGCACCCGCCGCAGATCGTGACCCCCCGGTCACGCCCCAAGAGCGGACTGCGCGCCGCCACGCCGGT
This sequence comes from Longimicrobium sp., assembly GCA_036377595.1. Taxonomy (NCBI): domain Bacteria; kingdom Pseudomonadati; phylum Gemmatimonadota; class Longimicrobiia; order Longimicrobiales; family Longimicrobiaceae; genus Longimicrobium; species Longimicrobium sp. Next base: position 2,808 of record DASUYB010000168.1, read on the forward strand.
GTTCCTGGTGAGCGATACCCACTTCGGGGAGCGCGTGACGAGGGAGGAGACCTTCGGCAAGAACCACTATGACCTAGCGGAGGCCACTCGGCGAATGGAGATCTGCTGGAGCAACATGCTGTGGCTCCGGGAGGACATGGCCCGCACGCAGAGCTGTGATGACACCCTGCTGGTGCTCAACGGCGACATCGTCTCGGGCGACATCCACGATGAGCTGCGGGAGACCAACGACGGGGGCCTGCGCGCGCAATGCGACGCCGCCGTGGCGGCCATCATGCCCGGTATCCACGCCATGGCGGAGGCTACCCCGGGCGTGCTCCACGTGGTCTGCATCGCGGGCAACCACGGGCGCCTGACGCACAAGCAGCACATCAAGAACGGCACCCAGCACAGCATTGAGCACATCGGCGTCTACGACCCACTGCGCCGATACGTGGGCGACATGGGAGGGAAGGTGGCCTGGCACATCCCCGCCGCCGAGCGCCACCTGATGGAGGTGCATGGGCGCCGCGTGTCCACACAGCACGGCACCATGATCCGCAGCCTGGGTGGCATCGGTGGCACGCTGGTGCCGATGACGCGCTGGACGACCCGCGCCAACGACGCGGACCTGTACCTGTTCGGGCACTTCCACGAGGCTGACGCCTACGGGAAGATCATCAAGAACGGTGCACTGATCGGCTCCTCCGCCTACACGCAGTGGCTGGGCATCGAGGACCGTCCGCCGGAGCAAGTGGCCTTCGTGCTGGACGCCGATCGTGGCGTGCGGCGCTTCGAGCGCGTC
>DASUYB010000169.1 GCA_036377595.1 Longimicrobium sp.
GGCGCGGCAAGCGGCCGAAGGTGCGCGGCGTGGTGATGAACCCGGTGGACCACCCGCTGGGCGGCGGCGAGGGGCGCAGCTCCGGCGGCCGTCCCCCGGTGAGCCCCTGGGGCAAGCCGGAAGGCGTGAAGACGCGCCACAGCAAGAAGGCGTCGAACAAGCTGATCGTGCGCGGCCGCAAGCGCGGCAAGGCCACGAAGTAATACAGCAGGTCCCAGGTCCCAAGTCCTAGGTCCTAAGTGGCTTTTCAGTTACTCAGGACTCAGGACTTAGGACTCAGGACTTTCAGTTCGCGTCCACCACTGGCGGCCGACATCGCGGCCGCTCACGTGGACTCAGATCCGCGGGAGAATCGCAGGCCCGCGGGGAGACTAAGTGCGAGAGGAAGAATGCCAAGGAGCCTGAAGAAGGGGCCGTTCGTAGAGGACAGCCTCAACAAGAAGATCCGGGCGATGAACGAGAAGGGCGAGAAGCGCGTGGTCAAGACCTGGTCGCGCAGCTCCACCATCACCCCCGAGTTCGTCGGCCACACGCTGGCCGTGCACAACGGCAACAAGTTCATCCCCGTGTACCTCACCGAGCAGATGGTGGGGCACAAGCTCGGCGAGTTCGCGCCCACGCGCACCTTCAAGGGGCACGGCGGCAAGCTCGTCGACAAGCGCGCCAAGGCGCGGTAAGGGGGATGACGAGATGAAGGCACGTGCAATCGCCCGCAACGTCGGGATGAGCCCCCGCAAGATGCGGATGGTCCTGGACCTGATCCGCGGCCGGGGCGTGAACGAGGCGTACTCGATCCTCAAGTTCTCGAAGAAGGCGGCCACCCGCCCCATCGAGAAGACCCTGCGCTCGGCCGTCGCGAACGCGACGCAGGCCGCGGACGCCTCCGGGCAGTTCGTGGACGTGGACGAGCTGGTGGTGCGCGAGGCGTACGCCAACGAGGGGCCGCGGCTGAAGCGGTTCTCGCCCCGCGCCATGGGGCGGGCCACGCCGATCATCAAGCGGACCACCGAGCTCACCATCGTCGTCGACCGCAAGGAGTAGCCCGATGGGACAGAAGACGCATCCGAAGGGCTTCCGCCTGGGCATCGTGGCGCCGTGGCGGAGCCGCTGGTACGCCGAGCGCGACTTCCCGGCCAAGCTCGTCGAGGACGAGAAGATCCGGAAGTACCTCAACCAGCGCCTGGGGCACGCCTCGATCAGCGACATCGAGATCGAGCGCAAGCCCGGCAAGACCATCGTCACCGTGCACACCGCCCGTCCGGGCGTGGTGATCGGCAAGGGCGGCGCCGAGGTCGACAAGCTCCGCGACGAGCTGGCCCGGCTGAGCCCCGGCAACGAGGTGGCCATCAACGTGGAGGAGGTCAAGCGCCCCGAGGTCGAGGCGCAGCTGGTGGCCGACTCCATCGCGCACCAGTTGGTGCAGCGCGTGAGCTTCCGCCGCGCCATGAAGCGCGCGGTGCAGAACGCCATGCGCGCCGGCGCCGAGGGGATCAAGGTGCAGGTGGCCGGCCGCCTGAACGGCGCCGAGATCGCCCGCACCGAGGGGTACAAGGAGGGGCGGATCCCGCTCCAGACCCTGCGCGCGGACATCGACTACGCCCAGTCCACCGCCCGTACGACCTACGGGACCATCGGGGTGAAGGTCTGGGTGTTCAAGGGCGAGGTCGTCGAGAACCGGCGCGGCCGCACCTACTCGACCGACGCCTGAGGGAGGAACTGACCGATGCTCGCACCGAAGAGAGTCAAGTACCGCAAGCAGATGAAGGGCCGCATGCGCGGCGCTGCCACGCGGGGCAACTACGTGGCGTTCGGCGACTGGGGGCTGCAGAGCCTGGAGCCCGGCTGGATCTCCAACCGCTCCATCGAGGCGGCCCGTATCGCCATGACGCGCCACATCAAGCGCGGCGGCAAGGTGTGGATCCGGATCTTCCCGGACAAGCCGATCACCAAGAAGCCGCTCGAGGTCCGCATGGGCAAGGGCAAGGGCAACCCGGAAGGCTGGGTCGCCGTCGTCCGCCCGGGCCGCATCATGTTCGAGCTCGAGGGGGTGGAGCCCGAGGTGGCCAAGCGCGCGCTGCAGCTGGCCGCGGCCAAGCTGAAGGTGAAGTGCAAGATCGTGGAGCGCGAGCGCCCCGAGGCCGCGGCCCCGGCGGCCGCCGCCGCCGAGCAGGGAGGTGAGGCGTGAACGCCCCCGAGATCCGCGACATGACCGACGAGGAGATCACGGAGCGCATCGAGCAGCTCCAGGAGGAGCGCTTCCGGCTGCGCTTCCGCTCCGCCACGCAGCAGCTGGAGAACCCCATGCTGCTGCGCAACCTCCGCCGTGACATCGCGCGCCTGAAGACGGTGCAGCGCGAGCGCGAGACGCAGAACCAGGGAAGCCGCTCATGAGCAGCGCCGACAACGCCGCGACCCACGAGAGCGCCGAAGAGCGCGGCCGTCGCAAGACCCGCGTCGGCACCGTGGTGTCGGACAAGATGAACAAGACCGTGGTGGTGCGCGTGGAGCGCCGCTACGCGCACCCGCTGTACGGCAAGCAGGTGACGCGCAGCAAGAAGTACCACGCCCACGACGAGAACAACGAGTACCACACCGGCGACGTGGTGCGCATCACCGAGACCCGCCCGCTCAGCAAGCTGAAGCGCTGGCGCGTGTCCGAGCTGATCGAGCGCGCCCGCTGACAACGGCGGCGACCCGGCCCGGGTGACGGTCCGATCCGTCTCCCGGGGCCCGGGCCCTGGATCTTAGGAGCAGACTCATGCTGCAGCAGGAATCGATCGTCCGGATCGCGGACAACTCCGGCGCCAAGAAGGCGCTGGTCATCCGCGTGCTGGGCGGGAGCAAGCGCCGCTACGCCTCGGTGGGCGACCAGATCATCGTGGCGGTGAAGGACGCGCTTCCCGACGGGACCGTGAAGAAGGGCGACGTGGCCAAGGCGGTGGTGGTTCGCACCACCAAGGAGGTCCGGCGCAAGGACGGCAGCTACATCAAGTTCGACGAGAACGCCGCCGTCATCATCAACGACGCGGGCGAGCCCCGCGCCACGCGCATCTTCGGGCCGGTTGCCCGCGAGCTGCGCGACAAGCGCTACATGAAGATCGTGTCGCTGGCCCCGGAGGTGATCTGATGGCCAAGATGAGCATCCGCCGGGGCGACCGGGTGAAGGTCATCTCCGGCAACTACAAGGACAGCGAGGGCACCGTCCTGCGCGTGGACCGCGAGAAGAACCGCGTGGTGGTGCAGGGCGTGAACGTGCGCAAGCGTCACCGGAAGCCCTCGGCCACCAACCCCGAGGGGGGGATCGTGGAGTTCGAGGCGCCGATCCATGCCAGCAACGTGATGCTGCTGGACCCCAAGTCGGGCGAGCCCACGCGGGTGCGCTCGGGGCAGGGGAAGGACGGCCAGCGCGAGCGGATCGCGGTCCGCAGCGGCCAGGCGATCCCGCGCGCGTCGTAACGACAGTGCCCAGTGCCCAGTGCCCAGTGCCCAGTGCCCAGTGCCCAGTGCCCAGTGCCCAGGTGAGCGTCGAGTGAACCGGGGCGGGGGTGCCGGGTATCAGGCCGATTCAAATCACAGCGTGACCGCCCCTCCGGATCGTTGACGATCGCGCGGGGGATACGGAACGGAGACGAACGATGGCGAAGAAGGACAAGGCGCAGGCGGCGGCCCCCGAGGCGCCGGCCGCCGAGGCGGGCCCGCGGATCAAGCCGCGGCTGCAGCGCTACTACGAGGAGACGGTGCGCGCGAAGCTGCAGGAGCAGTTCGGCTTCGCCACGCCCATGCAGGTGCCGCGGCTGGAGAAGATCACCATCAACGTGGGGCTGGGCGAGGCGCCCAAGAACCCCAAGCTGCTCGAGGGCGTGGTGGCCGAGGTCGGGCAGATCACCGGGCAGAAGCCGGTGATCACCAAGGCCAAGAAGGCCATCTCGAACTTCGCGCTGCGCGAGGGCTCGCCCGTGGGCGTGACGGTGACGCTGCGGCGCGACCGCATGTGGGAGTTCCTGGACCGGCTGGTCAACGTGGCCATGCCGCGCATCCGCGACTTCCGCGGGGTGCCCACGCGCTCGTTCGACGGCCGCGGGAACTACACCATGGGCGTGAAGGAGCAGCTCATCTTCCCCGAGATCGACTACGACAAGGTCGAGAAGGTCCACGGGATGGACATCTCCTTCGTGACCAGCACCACGAAGGACGACGAGGCGCTGGCGCTGCTGCGCGAGCTGGGCATGCCGTTCCGCGGCGAGTCGCCGGTTCTCGTGGCCGCGTAAGGGGAGAGTGCCCAGGTGCCCAGTGCCAAGTGCCCAGTAACTGAACCACTGGGCACTGGGCACTCGGCACTGGGCACTAAGAGTCGGAAGTAGACACGCAACCAGGTACAGTCGAAATGGCACGCAAGGCCCTGATCGAGAAGAGCAAGCGCAAGCCGAAGTTCAGCGTCCGGGCGCACAACCGCTGCAACCGCTGCGGCCGCCCGCGCGCCTTCCTGCGCAAGTTCGGGCTCTGCCGCGTCTGCTTCCGGCAGATGGCGCTGAACGGGGAGATCCCCGGGGTGCGCAAGGCGAGCTGGTAGGGGACCGAAAGTGCTAAGTCCCAAGTCCTAAGTCCTAAGTGAACTGCGCATCGGCGCACGTTCAACTCAGGACTTGGGACTCAGGACTTAGGACTCGCGGTTCGTTGACAATCACTCACTTCCTGAAAGTCCGGCGCTCGCTCGCCGGATACTCTAGGAGAGACCCAGCATGGTGACGGATCCCATCGCCGACATGCTGACCCGCATCCGCAACGCCCAGATGGCGCGTCATCGGAGGGTCGACATGCCGGTCAGCAAGCTGAAGGTGGAAGTGGCCCGCCTTCTCAAGGACAATCACTACATCCACGACTACAAGGTCCTGGACGACGGCAAGCACCCGGTGCTGCGCCTGTACCTGAAGTATTTCCAGGACAAGCCGGTGATCCGCGAGCTGCGCCGCGTGAGCAAGCCCGGCCTGCGCCAGTACGTGGGGGTCGACGAGATCCCGCGGGTGCGCAACGGCCTGGGGATGGCGCTGCTCAGCACCTCGCGCGGCGTGATGACCGACCGCGAGGCCCGCGCGGCCAAGGTGGGCGGCGAGCTGCTCGCCATCGTCTGGTAAGGAGGGACGATAAAATGTCGCGCATCGGAAGAAAGCCCGTGGCGGTTCCCGCCGGGGTCGACATCACGCTCGACGGCAACACCGTCCGCGTGAAGGGCCCCAAGGGCGAGTTGCAGCGCACGCTGCACAAGGACGTGATCGTGCGCCGCGAGGACGGCGAGATCATCGTGGAGCGCCCCAGCGACCAGCCCGAGCACCGGGCCCTGCACGGCCTCAGCCGCACGCTGGTGGCCAACATGGTCGAGGGCGTGACCACCGGCTTCACCAAGACGCTCGAGATCGTGGGCGTGGGCTACCGCGCGGAGACGAAGCCCTTCGGGCTGACGCTGGCGCTGGGCTACTCGCACCCCATCGACTACAAGGCGCCCCCGGGGATCACCCTGCGGGCCGTCAATCCCACCACGGTCGAGGTCAGCGGGACCGACAAGGAAGTGGTGGGGCAGGTCGCGGCCGAGATCCGGTCGCTCCGTCCGCCCGAGCCGTACAAGGGGAAGGGCGTGAAGTACCAGGGCGAGGTGATCCGCCGCAAGGCGGGGAAGGCGGGCGGCAAGTAAGCCGCCCCGCCCGCTACGGCTGATCATCGCATAGTCAACGAGGAAACGGAGAAATGGCGAGAGCACGGATCCGGGCCAAGACGCGCGAGGACAAGCGCGTCCGCCGCCACCGCAGGGTGCGCGGCAAGGTCCACGGCACCGCGGAGCGCCCGCGCCTGGTCGTCCACCGCTCGATCAACCACCTGGAGGCCCAGGTGATCGACGACGTGGCCGGCCGCACCATCGTGGGGCTTTCGACGAACGCCCCCGACCTGCGCGGGAAGGAACAGAACAAGACCGACGCGAGCCGCGAGCTGGGCAAGGCCCTGGCCGAGAAGGCGAAGGCCGCCGGCGTCGAGCGGGTCGTCTTCGACCGCGGCGGCTACCTGTACCACGGCCGCGTGAAGGCCTTTGCCGAGGGTGCCCGCGAGGGCGGCCTCGACTTCTGAGGAGACCAGATCAATGCCTGAGAACAGAGGCGGAGGCGGCGGGCGCGGCGGCCGTGGCGGCGGGCGCGGGCGCGGCTTCGGCGGCCAGGGCGGCGACCAGGCCGGCGGCGGCGAGCGCGAAGGGCGCCGCGGCCGCGGCCGCGGCGAGGGCCGCGACGGCGGGCGCCGCGACGAGCGCCAGGGAAGCGACCTGAAGGAGAACGTGATCCACATCAACCGCGTGGCCAAGGTGGTGAAGGGCGGCCGGCGGTTCAGCTTCACCGCCCTCGTCGCCGTGGGCGACCAGGCGGGGAAGGTGGGGATCGGAACGGGGAAGGCCAACGAGGTGTCCGAGGCGGTGCGCAAGGCGCTGGAGCAGGCCCGCCGGGGGATGGTGCGCGTTCCCGTGCGCGAGGGCACCCTCCCGCACGACGTGATCGGCGAGAGCGGCGCCGGCCGCGTGCTGCTGCGCCCCGCGGCCCCGGGCACTGGCGTGATCGCCGGCGGCGCGGTGCGCGCGGTGCTGGAGTGCGTGGGCGTGCACGACATCCTCACCAAGTCGCTGGGGTCCAACAACCCCTTCAACATGGTGCTGGCCACCATGGACGCGCTGAAGAACCTCACCACGCGCGAGCAGCTGGCCGCCGAGCGCGGCGTGCCGGTGGAGGCGCTGGGAGGTGCCCGTGGCTAAGATCAGGATCACGCAGACGAAGAGCGGCGTGGGCGCCCCCGAGAAGCATCGCAAGACGCTGCAGGCGCTCGGCCTCAAGCACCAGCGGTCGGTCGTGCAGGACGACAACGACGCGATCCGCGGGATGGTCTTCCAGGTTCGCCACCTGGTGAAGGTGGAACCAATCGAAGGGCAGGTGGAGAATGGCTGACCTGAGCAACCTGCGCCGCCCCGAGGGGTCGCACCGCGACACCAAGCGCCTGGGCCGCGGCCCCGGCTCGGGGCAGGGCAAGACGGCCGGGAAGGGGCACAAGGGCTCCAAGGCCCGCGCGGGCCACAGCGGCCCCGGCGGCGGCAAGCCCCACTTCGAGGGCGGGCAGATGCCGCTGCACCGGCGGCTGCCCAAGCGGGGCTTCACCCCGCTCGACCGCACCGAGTACCAGGTGGTGAACCTCTGGCAGCTCGAGGCGCTGGCCGAGGGCGACGTGACGCCCGAGACGCTCAAGGCGCACGGGCTGATCGGCCACGCCGGGCGCCCGGTGAAGGTGCTGGGCACCGGCGACCTCACCCGCAAGGTGAACGTCTCGGCGCACCGCTTCAGCAAGTCGGCCCGCGAGAAGATCGAGGGCCAGGGCGGCACCGTGCAGGAGATCGGCTGACATGGCGAACCCCGTCGCGAACCTGTTCCGCATCCCGGAGCTGAAGGAGAAGATCCTCTTCACGCTCCTGGCCCTGTTCGCCTACCGGATCGGCGCCCACGTGACGGCGCCGTGGATCGACGTGGCGGCGCTGAAGGAGTATGCGGGGACCCTCGGCAACACCGCGTTCGGGATCTACGACATGTTCGTGGGCGGGGGCTTCTCCAAGGCCACCGTCTTTGCCCTGGGCATCATGCCCTACATCTCGGCCAGCATCATGTTCCAGCTGCTGGCCACGGTGGTGCCCAGCATCGAGAAGATGCAGAAGGAGGGCGAGGAGGGGCGCAAGAAGCTCACGCAGTACACGCGCTACGCCACGGTGGTGGTGTCGATCTTCCAGGCCTACGGCTATGCCATGTTCCTGGAGACGCAGGTGCCGGGCGCGGTGGTCAACCCGGGGTGGGGCTTCCGGGTGATGATGATCCTCACGCTCACCACGGGCGCGGTGTTCATCATGTGGCTGGGCGAGCAGATCACCGAGCGCGGCATCGGCAACGGGATGAGCCTGCTGATCTTCTTCTCGATCCTCGAGGGGCTGGTCCCGGGGCTCTTCACCACCGGCCAGCAGGTGGCCAACGGCGACATCAAGCCCTTCGGCGTGGTGGTGCTGCTGGTGAGCATGGGCGCGGTGATCGCGGGGACGGTGGCGATCACCATGGCCATGCGGAAGATCCCGGTGCAGATCCCGCAGAAGGTGATGGGGCGCGGGCGCATCCGGCAGGGGCAGAAGAGCTTCATCCCGCTGCGCGTGAACATGGCGGGGGTGATGCCGATCATCTTCGCGCAGTCGATCATGATCCTGCCGGCCACGGTGGCCACCTTCGCCCGGAGCGACCGGATGAAGGCGTTCGCCCAGTGGTTCGAGGTGTACTCGCTGCCGTACTACGTGGTGTTCACCCTGCTGATCATCTTCTTCACCTACTTCTACACCGCGATCATCTACAACCCGGTGGACATCGCGGAGAACCTGAAGAAGCAGGGGGCGTTCGTGCCCGGGGTGAAGCCCGGCGCGCGCACCGCCGAGTACATCGACCGGGTGATGAGCCGGATCTCGCTTCCCGGCGCCATCTTCCTGGCGATGATCGCCATCGTGCCCGCGGCGCTGGAGCGCGCCTTCGGCGTCACCTCCCTGAACCGCGTGCTCGGCGGCACCGGCCTGCTGATCGTGGTGGGCGTGGCGCTCGACACGGTGCAGCAGATGCAGCAGCACCTGCTGCTGCGGCGGTACGACGGCTTCATGAAGAAGGGCCGCGTGAAGTTCCGCGGCCGGCAGCAGCGGTACATCTGAACGACAGTTCCCAGTGCCAAGTGCCCAGTGCCCAGTGACACCGTTCCTGGGCACTGGGCACTGGGCACTTGGCACTTCTGACCGAGAGATCGACGTGGACCTGATCCTCCTCGGCGCCCCGGGAGCCGGCAAAGGCACCCAGGGCGCCCTGCTGTCCGAGAAGCTGGGCATCCCCAAGATCGCCACCGGCGACATGCTGCGCGACGCGGTGCGCGCCGGGACCGATCTCGGTCGCGAGGCGAAGACGTACATGGACTCGGGCGAGCTGGTGCCCGACGCGGTGATCCTGGGGATGGTGCGCGAGCGGCTCTCCCAGCCCGACGCCGCCGACGGCGCCATCTTCGACGGCTATCCGCGCAACGCCGCGCAGGCCGCCTCGCTCGACGAGATGCTGGCGGGGATCGGGCGGCGGATCGACGCCGTGGTCTACCTCGACGTGGACGACGACGACATCGTGCGCCGGATGAGCGGGCGGCGCACCGATCCCGAGACGGGGATGGTCTACCACGTGGAGCACAATCCGCCGCCGGCCGGGATCGCCGCGCGCTGCGTGATCCGCCCCGACGACGTGGAGGAGACGGTGCGCAACCGGCTGGAGGTCTATCGCCGCAGCACCGCGCCGCTGGTGGAGCACTACCGCGCGGCCGGCGTTCCCGTGCACACGGTGGACGGGGGACGGGCGATCGACGCGGTGCAGGACGACATCCTCGCGTTGCTCCGGCGGTGATCCAGCTCTACCGCGCCGAGGAGATCGACGCCATCGCGCGGGCCGGGCGCGTCCTGGCGGCGCTCTACCGGGTGATCCCCGAGCGGGTGAAGCCGGGCGCCACCACGGCCGAGCTCGACCGCTTCGCCGAGGACTTCATCCGCTCGCACGCGGGCGCCGAGCCGGCGTTCAAGGGGCTGTACGGCTTCCCGGCCACGCTCTGTACCAGCGTGAACCACGAGGTGGTGCACGGGATCCCCAACCACCGGCGCAGGCTGCAGGAAGGCGACATCCTGAGCGTGGACTGCGGGGTGAAGCTCGACGGCTTCTACGCCGACGCGGCCAACACCTATCCCGTGGGCCAGGTCGCCCCGGACGTGGCGTCGCTGTTGGAGAAGACGGAAGCCGCGCTCCACCGCGGCATCGCCGAGGCGGCGCCGGGGCATCGGCTGGGTGACGTGGGCGCGGCCATCCAGGAGGTGGCGGACGCGTCCGGCTACGGCGTGGTGCGCGACCTCGTGGGCCACGGCGTGGGCCGCAAGCCGCACGAGGACCCCCAGGTGCCCAACTACGGGAAGCGGGGGAAGGGACTCAAGCTGGTGGAGGGGATGGTCCTCGCGATCGAGCCCATGTTCAACCTGGGCGTGGAGCGGGTGAGCACCCTTCCCGACCGCTGGACGGTGGTGACGGTGGACCGCAAGGTCTCCGCCCACTTCGAGCACACGGTGGCGGTGACGGCCGACGGCCCGCGCATCCTCACCGACGGGAGCTGAGGAACAGCAGGTCTCATGCAGAGTCAGCAGGGTCAGCGGAGAACTGCCACTGTTTTCTCTGCTGACTCTGCTGACTCTGCGTGAGTCAAATGTCTTTTCCGGATTCGTATCCGGAGTCGATTCGCGGTGAGCGGCGATCCCCGGCGTTTCGGTCGATGGAGACGCGTTCGGGGTTGCCAAATCGCGTTGATGTTGTTAAGTTTTCAGGCTTCGTTTTCCACGGAGATAGAGAGGCGACGATGAAGGTCCGCGCGAGCGTGAAGCCGATCTGCGAGCATTGCAAAGTGGTGCGGCGCCGAGGGGTGATCCGCATCATCTGCAAGAAGAACCCGCGCCACAAGCAGCGCCAGGGTTGATCGGCGCCCACGACAATCCAGGCTGAAGGAGAACACGGATGGCCCGCATTGCCGGCGTCGATCTTCCCCGCGAGAAGCGGATCGAGATCGGCCTGACGTACATCTTCGGGATCGGCCGCCCCACGGCGCGCAAGATCCTGGAGGAGGCCGGGGTGAACCCCGACGAGCGCGTGAACAAGCTCTCGGACGAGGACATCAACAAGCTGCGCCGCATCATCGACGCGACCTACCGCGTCGAGGGCGTGCTGCGCGGCGAGATCGCGCGCAACATCAAGCGCCTGATGGACATCGGCTCGTACCGCGGGCTGCGGCACCGCCGCGGGCTGCCGGTGCGCGGCCAGCGGACGCACACCAACGCCCGCACCAAGAAGGGCCCGCGCCGCGCCATCGCCGGCAAGAAGAAGCCGGGCAAGAAGTAAGATCCGTCCGCGGGAGATTCGTCTTCCGCGGACGAACCCTGGTCGGGGCGGCGCTCCCGCCCCGATGATCACGCCCGCCCGTCACGCGGCGGGAAGAAGGAACCGCACGCGCGGTAGGCCGCGCATCACACCACAGGAGCAGGAATGGCCAAGCCGAAGGCAGCGGGGCGTCCCAAGACCAAGCGCCACGTGGACAGCGAGGGGGTCGCGCACATCAAGGCGACCTTCAACAACACGATCGTCACCATCTCCGACATGGCCGGCAACGGCGTCGTGTGGGGGAGCGCCGGCAAGGCCGGCTTCAAGGGCAGCAAGAAGAGCACGCCGTTCGCGGCCACGGTGGCCGCCGAGCAGGCCGCCCGCGAGGCGCTGGCGCTGGGGATGAAGCGCGTGCACGTGCGCGTGCAGGGCCCCGGCAGCGGCCGCGAGAGCGCGATCCAGGCGCTGGCCGCCGCGGGGCTGAACATCCGTTCGATCCGCGACGTCACGCCGATCCCGCACAACGGCTGCCGCCCGCCCAAGAAGCGGCGCGTGTGACCGGATAGTCCTGAGTCCCAAGTCCTAAGTCCTGAGTGGCTCACTCAGGACTTGGGACTTAGGACTTTGGACTTTGCAGTTCGAAGGCGTAAACCCTCGCGACCGTCGGGGGGACGAAGCCGAGCCAACATCATCTCACTGGGAGAGAACGGTCTACCATGGCCCGTTACACCGGACCCGTCTGCAAGCTCTGCCGCCGCGAGGGGCAGAAGCTGTTCCTGAAGGGGATCAAGTGCTTTACCGAGAAGTGCCCGGTGGAGCGCCGTCCCTACGCCCCCGGCCAGCATGGCCAGAGCGGGGGCGGCCGCCGCAAGAAGGCCAGCGAGTACGCGCACCAGCTGCGTGAGAAGCAGAAGGTGAAGCGCATCTACGGCGTGGCCGAGAAGCCGTTCCGCAACCTGTTCGAGAAGGCCGCGCACCAGACCGGCGTGACGGGCGAGAACCTGCTCGTGGCGCTGGAGAGCCGGCTGGACAACGTGGTGTACCGCATGGGCTTCGGCGCCAGCCGCAAGGAGGCGCGCCAGCTCATCCGCCACGGGCACGTGCAGGTGAACGGCCGCAAGCTCGACGTGCCGAGCGCGCAGGTGCAGCCCGGCGACGAGGTGCGCATCGCCCCCAAGAGCAAGGACATCCTCCCGGTGGAGGCCGCCCTTGCCGCCCGGAGCCGCCCGACCGTGGTGTCGTGGCTGGCGGTGGACGAGGGGAGCCGCACCGGCCGGATGGTGACGCGCCCGTCGCGCGCCGACATCCCGCTGGCGGTGCAGGAGCAGCTCATCGTCGAGCTCTACAGCAAGTAACCAGGTGCCGGAGCGGGCCTTGGCGGCGGGCGCCTTTCACGGGCGGCCGCCGCTCGGGTCCTTTCCCGCATTCTTTCCTCACTATGGAGGGATAGAGTGGAACTCGATATCACCGGCCTGCAGATGCCGAACCTCCCCGAGCAGCCGCGCACGGGGCAGATCGTGCTGCGTCCGCTGGAGCGCGGCTTCGGGCACACGCTCGGCAACACCATGCGGCGCATCCTGCTGTCGAGCCTGCGCGGCGCGGCGGTGTGGGCGTTCCGCACCGACGGCGTGCTGCACGAGCACCAGACCATCGCGGGCGTGGTGGAGGACGTGCACCAGGTGATCCGCAACCTGAAGACGCTGGTGCTGCGGATGACCGAGGACGCCGACGAGGCGGTGCTGGAGCTGCGCGCGCGCCAGTCGGGCGCGGTGACGGCCCGCAACATCACCGCGCACCCGGCGGTCGAGGTGGTCAACCCCGATCACCACATCCTCACGCTGACCGAGGACCGCGACCTCCGCATCGAGCTGTACGTGAACAAGGGCCGCGGCTTCGTGCTGGCCGAGGCGCACCCGATCCCGCGCGGGATGCCCGCCGACCTGGTGCGCGTGGACGCCGTGTACAACCCGGTGACCCGCGCCAACTTCGTGGTCGAGGACACGCGCGTGGGACAGCGCACCGACTTCGACCGCCTCGTCCTCGAGGTGGAGACGAACGGGGCCATCGACGTGCGCAGCGCCGTGCAGTACGCGGCGCGGCTGGCCATCGAGCACCTAGCCTTCCTGGCCGGCGGCACCCCCGAGTGGCGCCAGGACCGGAGCTGGGGCGAGGGCGCCGGCCCGGGCGCGGCGGTTCCGGCTGGGCGCGCGCCCGTGCCCCCGCGGCTGCAGGAGCTGCTGAACCGGCCCATCGAAGACCTGACCGAGCTCTCGGTGCGCAGCCGCAACTCGCTGCAGAAGGAGAACATCCACACGGTGCGCGACCTGGTGCAGCGCACCGAGCAGCAGATGCTCTCCATCGACAACTTCGGCAAGAAGAGCCTGCAGGAGATCAGCGAGTTCCTGGCGGGCCACGGGCTCCGCTTCGGGCAGGAGCTGGAGCAGACGGACGACGGCACGCTGTACTGGGTGCTGCCCGAGAGCGACGGCGGGAACACCGACACCGCGGCCGCGCTGGCCGACGAGGAGCTGTGAGATGAGACACAACAACAAGGGCCGCGCGCTGGGGCGTACCAGCGAGCACAAGAGCGCGCTGATGCGCAACATGGCCACCAGCCTGTTCCGCCACGGCCGGATCGAGACCACCGAGGCCAAGGCCAAGGAGCTCCGTCCCTACGCCGAGAAGCTGATCACGCTGGCCAAGAAGGGCGACCTGCACTCCAAGCGCCTTGCCGCGCGCGAGATCCAGGACCGCGACGTGCTGGTGCTGCTGTTCGACCAGATCGGCCCGCGCGTGGCCGAGCGGCCGGGCGGCTACACCCGCATCCTGAAGACCGGCTTTCGCCAGGGCGACGGCGCCGAGACCGCGCTGATCGAGCTGGTCGACCGCGCCTGATCTCCATCAGGCCGGATCTCCGGCAGATCGACAGAGGAAGACCCCGAGGCCTTCGCCGGCCGCGGGGTCTTTTCTGTTGCCGGGGTTCAGCCGAGCGATCGCTCGATGTCGTCGAGCGCCTCCTCGATCGGAATCACATCACCCGGATCCCGGCGATACGATTCGTGGCGGCGATGCAGCTCGGCAGCGAGGGTATATCGATCAGTTCCCGGCCGGGCCAGTTGCGTGACCATGATGTCGGGTGAAGAAGAATCGAGCATCCTGAGCGGGGTCCCGGCCAGCTCGAGCTCCGTTCGGTCCAGATCGAACCGGTCGAACGAGCCGGCGTCTTCGGCCCAGAACCAGGTTCCGTTCGCGAGGTCGTTCATCGTTCCCAGCACTCGCCGGTCGTTCGTGCGCGCGTAGTAGACGGGTTCGAGCGCCAGGGCCTGTTCGCGGATCCATTCCGGCGGAAGACCAAGTCGCTCGAGCAGGCGTGGCAGCCGCTCGCGGAAGCCCGGCAGCGTGGTGCGGACCGCCCGCCCGGGCACGAGAACGGTCAGCAGCGTATTCGCGCTGGAGTACATGACCACGGAGCGCCCCGCGAACGGCAGCGGAACCACGTTCGCGAACCATTCGCCGAGCGCGGCGTCCGACGTCGGCGGATCGGCGGCGAGCTGGAGACCACTGCCTTTCAGCAGCCGCTGGGTACACCGGAGGATCATTCGCCTGCGTGCGCGGGAGGCTTGTGAGAATCACCAGACACAAATTCACACAAAGGCACCGGAGAGACCAGAGGCCGAATGCCTCCGATGCCGCCGGTGCCTCCGTGTGACGTGTACGAGCGTCCGCCGCTATCGCAATTCCGTGGCGCGCTCGAGCTGCTCGGCCTGGCGGCGGAGGGAGGCGCTGACGCGGCCCACGAACCAGCGAGGGCCCGGCATCCGCTCCGCCTGCTGGGCGAGCCGGCGGTAGTAGTCGGGGTGCTCGGGGCCGCGCAGCGCGGTCGTGTACGTCTGTCCGGCCGGGAACTCCAGCACCTGCTCGGCGCGGCGCAGCAGCTCCGCCGCGCGCTGCGCCACCTCGTCCGCGTCGCCCTCGAGCGTGATGCGGAGCACGCGCGGCAGGTGCGCGCCGGGGTTCTCCTCGACGAGGCATTCCGCGGCGCCGTTTGAGAGCGTGAGCGCGGCGACGGCGAAGTTCTCGTGCGACCACGCGGTGTCGGGGAGGGAGAACTGCACGCGGCGCCAGTCGTGCTCGCGCGCGGTGACGGCGAGCTGCAGGAAGCCCTCGCGGCCGTTGGCGTGGAAGACGAGCCGGCTCCCCGGGCCGAACCGGGCCAGGAAGCCGCTCACGCGCCGCTGCACGTCGCGGATGGTGGCGGCCGTCCGCTCGCGCTCGGCGCGGCGGTGCGCGACCCCGATGGCCACCGCCAGCGCGGTCACGGCCGTGGCCGGGATCCCGAGGATACAGAGCAGGATGATGATCAGCATACTGCGAACATAAGGTCGTTCATGCGCGGCGGCACCCGTGCCGCGAGCCGGTTGGTGACGAATACGGGAGCCGGGCCGCGCCTGTTTCGTTAATCTCGAAGTTCTTCGTCAATCGCCAGCTGCTTGAGCCGGGCCGCGGAGAATCGTAGCTTGCACGCGCTCGCCGGCGGCCGCACCGCCGCCGCATCGCCCCGCCACTCCCGGCGACTCTCTCCCGCGCCGTCCGTGCATCTCCAACCGATTCCTGATCGCGGACCCCGCGTCCGCACGACCACGGTGCGTCCACGATGATGCGCAAATCGCTTGCGCGAGCCACGCTGATCGCTGCGACGCTCGTCGCTGCTTCCGGGCCTGCGTCCGCGCAGCGGCCGGTGCTACGGTGGGGCGGCGACGCGGAGGGCGGCGCGCCGTTCGTGGAGGCGGACCCGGCGGACCCGTCGAAGGTGCGCGGGTTCGACGTGGAGATCGCGGAGATGATCGCGCGGGGGCTGGGGCGCGAGCCGCGGTTCGTGCAGGTGGCGTGGGCGTCGCTGGAGCAATCCGTCGAGCGCGGCGACTTCGACGTGGGGATGTCGGGGCTGGAGGACCGCCCCGAGCTGCGCGCCCGCCACGCCGTCTCCATCCCCTACTACGAGTTCCACGAGGTGCTGGCGGTGCGGGCGGGGGATCGGAACCGCTATCGCCGCCTCTCCGATCTGGCGGGAAAGCGGGTGGCCACGCTCGGGGCGACGATGGCGTACCAGATGCTTTTGGACGAGCAGCAGCGCTCCGGGCTGGTCCCCATCTCCTACGACGACGACGTGCACCCGTACAGCGACCTGGTGGCCGGGCGCGTGGACGCGGTGCTGCTGGACAACATCATCGCCGAGCGGTCGCTGCGGCGCACGGGCGGGTTCGTGATCCAGCCCGAGCCCGCCGCGACGGGGCACTACGTGGCCGTGTTCGCCCGCGCCAACGCCGCGCTGCGCGACTCGGCCGACGCGGTGCTGCGCGCGCGGATGGCGGACGGGTCGCTGGAGCGCACCTTCCGCCGCTGGGGCGTGTGGAGCGCCGCGCAGGGCGACTTCTTCCGCCGCGCGCTGGCAGAGGCGCCGCGCCCGGACACGGCTGCCGCGCCGGCCAGCGACCGCGCGCTGCGCACGTATCTCCCCGCGCTCGCGCGCGCCGCGGGGGTGACGCTGGTGCTCTCGTGCCTGGCGATGGCGCTGGCCGTCTCCGTCGGCATCCTCGTGGCCGCGGGACGGGTATACGGGCCGCCGGTCGTCCGCGCGCTGCTGACCATCTACGTGGAGGTGATGCGGGGGACGCCGGTGCTGCTGCAGCTCTTCGTCATCTACTACGGCTTGTCCGGTGTGATTCGGCTCCCCGCCTTCGCGGCGGCGGTGATCGGGCTGGGGCTGAACTACGCGGCGTACGAGTCGGAGATCTACCGCGCCGCGCTGGAAGCCATCCCCCGCGCGCAGCTGGAGGCGGGGCGGACTCTGGGACTCTCCGAAGCGCAGATCCTGCGGCTGGTGCGCGGCCCCCAGGCGCTGCGCCTCGCCCTGGCGCCGATGACCAACGACTTCGTGGCGCTGCTGAAGGACTCGTCGCTCGTCTCCGTGATCACCGTGGTGGAGCTGACCAAACAGACGGCCATCTACGCCACCAACGTGGGGAGCTGGCTGGTGCCGGGGATCCTCTGCTCGGTGATCTACCTGGCCTTTTCGCTCCCGCTGTCGCGCTTCGCGCGGCGGCTGGAGCGGCGCTGGAGCCTGGCATGAGCGCGGGGCTCGACGTCGCCGGGCTGCGCGTGGCGCGGCGGGAGAAGGAGATCCTCAAGGGCGTGGACCTGCGAGTGGCGCCGGGGGAGATCTGCGCGCTGATGGGCGCGTCGGGCGCGGGGAAGTCGACCGTGCTGCGCAGCGTGGCCGCGCTGCAGCCGTTCAGCGGCGGCCGCATCGTGGTGGGGGATTTCGAGCTGCACCCGGGCCCGGTCCCGCGCGAGTCGCGGCTGAAGGGGCTGCGCCGCAAGGTGGGGATGGTGTTCCAGGCGCACGCCCTGTTCGAACACCTGACCGCGCTGGAGAACGTGATGCTGGCGCCGGTGCACGCGCTGGGGTGGACCAGGCCGAAGGCGCGGGAGACGGCGACGGCGCTGCTGGAGGAGCTCGGCGTGGCGCACCGCGCGTCGGCCTACCCGCGCGAGCTGTCCGGCGGCGAGTCGCAGCGCGTGGCCATCGCCCGCGCGCTGGCGCCGGACCCGCTGATGCTGCTGATGGACGAGCCCACCGCGGCGCTCGACCCCGCCCGCCGCGGCGCGCTGGGCGAGACGCTGCGCGAGCTGGTCGGCCAGGGCCGCGGCCTCCTCGTCTCCACCCACGACGTCGACTTCGCCGAGGCGTTCGCCGACCGCGTGGTGGTCCTGTCGGATGGGGTGATGGTGGAGCAGGGAATTGCGCGGGAGGTGATCACGAACCCGGCGCACGCCGCCACACGCGAGCTGCTGATGCATCCCGACGATTAGGTGCTGCGCGGAAAAGAAGTCGATTCGCTCGCGGCCCTGGTCACGGCCGCCGCGGCGCGCCAGAGTCGAGGCTAATGAGAAGCGGAGGAAGCCGCCCAGGCCTCCTCCGCTTCTCACCATTTCCGCCGCTGCGACCCGATCAGCGGAACGGGTGGATCAGCCCGCGTGTGCTCGGCGACAGAACCTCGCGCGGCACGGCGGGCGCGGCCACCGCGCGCGATGCCAAAGGGGAAGCCGGGCAGGCGACGCCCCAGGAGAGCGCGTAGAGCCGGTGACCCGCGGCGTCGAGCAGGACGGCGCAGTCGGCGTTGTCGTTCCACGCGGGCGAGGTCCGCCCCCAGTAGAGTGAGGTCGACGAGTGCGTTCCGGCGCCGCTGTACACGCGCAGCGGCGCGCCGGCGGCCACCCGCGCGTCCGCGGGAAAGGTGAAGCGCTCGCCCGCGCCGTTCACCAGCGCGGCGCCGCCCAGGTCCGCCTCCGCCACGCCGGGGCCGGGGACGATCTCCACGAACTCGCCGTCGGGGTCCACGGCGTCGTTCGCGCCCATGTAGCGGACGGCGGAGATGACCGCCGCCGCGCCGGGGAGCGCCGGCGGCGCCGGGCGGAACTCGCGGAACATCGCGGGCGCGGCACCCCACAGGTTCTCGCTGGGCAGCCCCGCCGTGTCGGCCGCCCACGGGTCGGGCGCGGCCGTGCGCCAGCCGTACGGATCGACCGCCACGCCGTGGCCGTCGGCCCGCGCGCGGAAGACGGAGAAGTGCAGGTGCGGCCCCGTGCTGCATCCCGAGCTGCCCGACAGCCCCAGCGGCTGCCCCGCCGCCACGCGGTCGCCCTCCTTCACGGCGATGCGGCTGAAGTGGCCGTACTGCGTGTAGATCAGCGCGTGCGGCGCCAGGCCGTGGGCGATCACCACCCACCGACCCGACGTGGTCGCGTTCAGCAGAGGGCACCAGGCCGGCGCTTCGGTCCCCGCGAAGGTGACCACGCCGGGCGCGGCGGCCAGCACCGGCGTGCCCGCGGGAAGCCACCAGTCGTAGCCGTTGTGGCCGTCGATGTCGCCCAGCTTCTGCCCCCAGAAGCTGAGGACGAAGCCGTTCGCGGCCGCCGGGTCGAACTGCCGCGGGACGTCGTGGTCGAAGACGTTGGTGTTGGTGAACTCGCCCGCGAACGGCTGCCGCAGCTCGCCCGGCTGGAGGTCGGCGACGACCGTGACGGTGATACTGGACGCGGCGCCGCCGCCGGTCGCCGTCACCCGCGCCGTGCCCGGCGCGCGGCCGCTGACCTCGCCGGTGGCCGACACCCGCGCCACGGAGGTGTCGCTGCTGCTCCAGGCCACCCGCGCCGTCACCGGCAGGCCTCCGCGCGCCGCGCGCGCGGAAAGCTGCCCGCTCTCCAGCACGTGCAGCGTCAGCGTGCCCGGCGCCACGGCCAGCGTCAGGCCCACCGGGCGCGTTGGCTCGTCACCGCAGGCGGCCGCCGCGGCGAGCAGGAACGGGAGCGCGAGATGGCGAACGATCCGGCGTCGGGTCGAGATAACGATCTCCATCCATGTTCACGGAAGATTTACGGCGGCGTGAGAATAATATGTTTACTGCCAGTGCGCACGTGACGGGCGGCAACGGTTTGTCGCGTCGGGGGAGTCCCCACACGCGGGCACGCTCGGCTCGCGCATCGCGGGATCGCTCGCCAAGGGAGGGAGACCAGGAGAAGAGACGTGCCATGCGGGCTTTCGCCGCTGCGTTCCAGGACGCATAATGAGCGGCACACCTTCTCCCTCGAACGCGACGCAGGCGATGCCAATCCAGACGGGCCAGATCATCGCGATGGGCGGCGGCGGCTTCACCATGGAGCCCGACAACCCGCTGCTCGACCGCTACGTGCTGGCCGCGACGGGCAAGCGGTACCCGCGCGTCTGCTTCGTCCCCACCGCCGCGGGCGACGCGATCGGGTACATCGAGCGCTTCTTCGACGCCTTCCCCGACGAGGTGTGCGAGCCGACGTACCTGTCGCTCTTCAGCCGCAAGATCGACGACCTGGCGGGGTTCCTCTCCGAGCAGGACCTCGTCTACGTGGGTGGCGGCAACACGGTGAACCTGCTGGCGGTGTGGCGCGCGCAGGGGCTGGACCGCGTGCTCCCCGAGGTGCTGGCGAGCGGGACGATCCTGTGCGGGGTGAGCGCGGGCGCGCTGTGCTGGTTCGAGCGGGGGATCACCGACAGCTACAGCCCCGATCTGAAGCCGCTGACCAACGGCCTGGGCCTCCTTCCCGGCGCCTTCTGCCCGCACTACGACAGCGACCGGCGCCGCCCGCCGCTCTGGCCGGACTTCGTGGCCCGCTTCGGCGGCCCCGCGATCGCGGCGGAGGACGGCGTGGCGCTGCACTACCGCGACGGCCAGATCGTGCGCGCCGTGACCTCGCGGCCGGACGCGAAAGCCTACCGCTTCGAGCGGGGGGATGACGGCCAGGTGACACAGGAGACGATCACGCCGGTGTACCTGGGCAGCGCTGCCGCCGCGGCGACGGGGTGAGGGGCGGGGTCGGAATCTGCGCGGGGGACGGAGGCCGGCGCGGCCGCCGGTCCCCCCCACCCCCGGCCCCTCCCCCACGAGGGGGGAGGGATGGGGGAGGGGAGACCTCAGCGCGGTGGGCAAATCCCATCTCCACGCTTGGTTCTCCCCCGCCCCTGCGCAGCGGGGGAGGGGGTCGGGGGGAGGGGGCCGCCCGCGGCCGCGGAGATGCCTGTCGTCGAGGGGAAAAGCATCCCGCGATCGTAGACAGCAGGCGGACAACAGAAGCGGCCGCATCTCTCGCTGGAGATGCGGCCGTTTCGAAAATCTGGTGCGGAAGCGCCGGACGGCTTCAGCCCGCCTTGCGGACCTTGCCGGCCGACAGGCAGCTCGTGCACACGCGCACACGCTTGTGCGTGCCGTTGTCGGTCACGATCCGCGCGGGCTGCAGGTTCGGACGCCACACACGCTTGGTCTTGTTGTTCGCGTGGCTGACGTTGTTCCCGCTGCGCGGCCCCTTTCCGCAGACCTCGCAGAAAGCCATCGGAGTCTCCTGAATCTCTGAATTTCCGGGTATACAACAAGCCATGAAAACTAAGGCAGATGCGCCCTCCGGTCAACCCTTGGCGGCGTATCTCCTTTGATTGACACGGCTTCGGCCGCGGGCTACGTTTCCGCCGTGCGAACGCGCAGACGCACACCGCCGCCCCGGCTGCGGTGGTTTTCGGCGTTCGAGCCACCCCGCTTCCGACCGAACCCCACGAGAATGAAGACCGCTCTCATCACGGGCATCACCGGCCAGGACGGCAGCTACCTGGCCGAGCTGCTGCTGGAGAAGGGATACCGCGTGTTCGGCCTGGCGCGCCGCAGCTCCACCGTGACCTTCGAGCGCATCCAGCACATCCAGGACCGCATCGAGATGGTGTCGGGCGACCTGGGCGATCAGAACTCGCTCCTCTACGCGCTGCAGGAGTGCGGCCCCGACGAGGTGTACAACCTGGCCGCGCAGAGCTTCGTGCAGACCAGCTGGAACCAGCCCACCCTCACCGGCGACGTGACCGCGCTCGGCGTCACGCGCATGCTCGAGGCGATCCGCGTGCACAACCCGCGCATCCGCTTCTACCAGGCGTCGAGCTCGGAGATGTTCGGGAAGGTGCAGGCCGTTCCCCAGCGCGAGGACACGCCCTTCTATCCCCGCTCTCCCTACGGCGTGGCCAAGGTGTACGGCCACTGGATCACCGTGAACTACCGCGAGAGCTACGGGATGTACGCGGTGAGCGGGATCCTGTTCAACCACGAGAGCCCCCGCCGCGGCCTGGAGTTCGTCACCCGCAAGGTCACCGACGGCGCCGCGCGCATCAAGCTGGGGCTGCGCGACAAGCTGTACCTGGGGAACCTGGACGCGCAGCGCGACTGGGGCTTCGCGGGCGACTACGTGCGCGCGATGTGGATGATGCTGCAGCAGGACGAGCCGCGCGACTACGTGATCAGCACCGGCGAGACGCACAGCGTGCGGGAACTGGTGGAGCTGGCCTTCGGGCACGTGGGGCTGGACTGGCGCGAGCACGTGGTGCAGGACGAGCGCTTCATGCGTCCCGCCGAGGTGGACCTGCTCGTGGGCGATGCGGCGAAGGCGCGCGAGGAGCTGGGGTGGGAGCCCGAGGTGGGCTTCCAGGAGCTGGTGCGGATGATGGTGGACGCGGACCTGGACCGGCTGCGTCCCCCGGCCGCACGCGGCGCGCAGGCGGCGGGCTGAGCGCCGTGCGCGTCCTGGTGACGGGGGCCGCGGGGTTCGCGGGGTGCCACCTGGCGCGCGCGCTCCTCGACGACGGCTGCGAGGTGTGGGGCACGCTGCAGGCCGGCCACGCGCCGCCGCCGTCGCTCTCCGCCGTGCGCTGGCTGCCGATGGAGCTCACCGCCGCCGACTCGATCGCGGCGGCGATGGACGAGGCGCGGCCGGAGCGCGTCTTCCACCTCGCGGCCCAGGCCTCCGTCGCCGACTCGTTCGCGGACCCGCTGGCCACGTGGGAGGTGAACGCGACCGGAACGCTGCGGCTCCTCCAGGCGCTCCCCGAGGGCGCGCGGATGCTCTTCATCAGCTCGGCCGAGGTCTACGGCGTCGTTCCCGAGGGCGAGCAGCCGATCCCGGAATCCCGTCCCCTCCATCCCACCAATCCCTACGCGGCGTCGAAGGCGGCGGCGGAGATGGCGGTGGCCGAGGCGGCGCGCGGACGCGGCGTTCAGGCCGTCATCACCCGCTCCTTCAGCCACACCGGCCCGGGACAGGACCACCGCTTCGCCCTCTCCGCATTCGCGCACCAGCTGGCGATGATCCACGCGGGGGCGGCCGAGCCGGTGCTGCGCGTGGGCAACCTGCAGGCGCGCCGCGACTACCTGGACGTGCGCGACGTGGTCCGCGCCTACCGCCTGCTGATCGAGCGCGGCGAGCCGGGGCGGGCGTACAACGTGGCGTCCGGCGTGGCCCGGTCGATGGTGGAGCTGGTGCAGGAGCTGGTGGAGATCAGCGGCACCGGCGCGCGGTTGGAGATCGATCCCGCCCGCGTGCGCCCCGTCGACGTCCCCCTCCTCTGCGGGAGCGCGGACGCGCTGCGGGCGCTGGGGTGGGCGCCGGAGATCCCCCTGCGGCGCACGCTGGCGGACCTGCTGGCGCACGAGGAGCGCGCCCTGGCCGCGCACGCGGAGGCGGCGTGACGGGCACCGTCTACCTCGTGGGCGCCGGCCCCGGCGACCCCGGCCTCCTCACCGTCCGCGCCGCCGAGCTGCTGGAGCGCGCCGACGTCCTGGTCTACGACGCGCTCGCTTCTTCCGAGATCGTGGACCGCGCGGTGAAGGCGGAGCGGATCTTCGCCGGTAAGCGCGGGGGGAAGAAGAACATTCTCTCCCAGGAGGAGATCAGCGCGCTCCTGGTCGATCTCGCGCGGAAGCACGAGACGGTGGTGCGGCTGAAGGGCGGCGACCCGTTCGTCTTCGGGCGCGGCGGCGAGGAGGCGCTGGAGCTGGCGCGCGCGGGGATTCCGTTCGAGGTCGTCCCCGGCGTCACCGCGGGCGTGGCCGGGCCGGCGTACGCGGGGATTCCCGTCACCCACCGCGGGCTGTCGACGAGCGTCACCCTCATCACCGGTCACGAGGATCCCACGAAGGCGGAGACGGAGGTCGACTGGGAGTTCCTGGCGAAGGGGACGGGAACGCTCGTGTTCTACATGAGCGTCGGACGGATGGAGGAGAACTTCGCCCACCTCGTCGCCGCCGGCCGCTCCGCCGACACCCCCGCGGCCGCGGTGGAGTGGGGAACGTATCCGCGGCAGCGCACGGTAACGGGTACGCTGGCCACGCTGCCGGAGATCGTCCGCGCGGCCAACCTCGGCGCGCCGTCGGTCGTGATCGTGGGCGACGTGGTCTCCCTGCGTGAAGATCTCGCGTGGTTCGACCGGCGGCCGCTCTCGGGGCGCCGCATCGTGGTCACACGCGCGCGCGCGCAGGCCAGCACCTTCGCTACCGCGCTGGAGGAGCTGGGCGCGGAGGTAGTGCAGCTGCCGGTGATCCGCATCACCCCGCCCGACGATCCCGCGCCGCTGCGCGAGGCGGCGGAAGGCGTCGCGACCTTCGACTGGCTCGTCTTCACCTCCGTCAACGGCGTGGAGCGCTTCTTCGCCGTGCTGGAGGAGACGGGGCGCGACGCGCGCGCGCTGGCCGGCGTCCGCGTCTGCGCCATCGGCCCGGCCACGGCCGAGGAGGTGGCACGCCACGGCGTCCGCGCGGACCTGGTCCCCGACGAGTTCGTCGCCGAGGCGGCCGTCGAGGCGCTCGCGGCGGAAGGCGTCGAGGGGAAGCGCATCCTCCTCCCGCGCGCGGAGATCGCGCGCTCCGTCCTTCCCGACGGGCTGCGCGCGCGCGGCGCCGAGGTCGTCGAGGTGACGGCGTACCGCACGGTGCAGGACGGCGCCGGCGCGGACGAGGTGCGGCGGCGGCTGGAGGCGGGGGAGATCGACCTGGTGACCTTCACCGCCAGCTCCACCGTGCGCAACTTCGCCGATCTCGTGGGCGCGGAGGTCGGCGCGGCGCGGGTGGCGTCCATCGGCCCGGTGACCTCGAAGACCGTGCGCGAGCTGGGGATGCGCGTGGACGTGGAGGCACGGGACTACACCATCCCGGGGCTGGTGGAGGCCATCCGGGGCTTCTACGCGGAGAGCGCCGGATGAGGCGGTGGAGCGGGGGGATGATGGCGATCGTCGCGGTGTGCGTCTCCGTGCGTGCCGCGGCGCAGGACACCACGGCCGTCTCCACGGACACGATCGCGGTCTCCGTAGATACCATCGCCGTCTCAACGGACACGATTCCCTACCTCACCGACACCGTCGTCGCGGTCGACTCCGCGCGGGTCGCGATCCCCGCGGCGCCGGCGAATCCCGGCGACGTGGAGTGCGGCGGGGTGCCGGAGACCCGCTTCCACGCCTCGCCGCTGCTGCCCGAGGACCACTGGGCGGTGCGCGCGGCGTGGCGGGCCGAGGCGCTGGGGCTCACCCGCTTCCTTCCCGCGCAGCGCGCCGTTCCCCGCGCCGAGGTGGCCCGCGCGCTGTTCGAGGCGCAGGCGAACGCCGGGACACCGGCGCTGCAGGACCTGGCCGAGGGGTGGATGGTGCGCTTCGTGGAGGAGTTCCCCGAGTACGCGGGCCCCGGCCGCACCCGCGGCGGCGTCACGCTCCTGGGCGGCGAGGCCGCAGTGGGATACGACCGCTGGACGGGACGGATCACGCCCGCCATCGGTTTCCTCTCCATCCGCCAGGACCCGCGGCCGCTCCCGGACGTCTCCGACGGGCGCGCGAGCCTCCTCGGCGGGGTGGCGATCCCCAACGCCAGCGCCAGTGCCGAGGGCGCGTGGCGCGGCGGCGAGGCGGTGCTGCGGCAGTGGGACGTGGCGGTGGGCGCCGGCGCCTTCCAGCTCTCCGTGGGCCGCGCGCCCGTCGGCTACGGCTGGGGGCGCACGGGGGGGCTCGTGTACGCCGACCCCGACCCGCTCCCGCGCGTGGAGCTGCGGACCACGCGGCCGTTCCGCCTCCCCGGCTTCCTGCGGCACGTGGGGCCGGTAACGCTGCAGACCTTCGCGGGGCCGGTGAACGACGACGCGCGGCATCCCACCGGGCCCAACCTGTGGGGGATGCGCGCCGCCTTCCAGCCGCACCCGCGGCTCACCTTCGGCGCCAACCGCGGCGCCATCTTCGGCGGCGAGGACGACCCCATCACCGTCTCGAATCTGGCGAAGATGGTGCTGGGGGTGATCCGCAGCCGCTTCGAGAACCAGGTGATCTCGGTGGACGCGCGCTGGCGCCTTCCCACCGACCGCGTCCTCCCCGCGACCGCGTACATCGAGTGGGGAGCGGACGACGCCGCGGGCGCGCTGGACGAGACGCCGGCGCGGGTGATCGGCCTCTTCCTCCCCATCCTCCCCGGCGCCCCGCAGGCCGCGCTGGGGGTGGAGTACACGTACTTCAAGGCCGCGTGCTGCGGGCACGGCGCCTGGTACGTCAACAGCACCTTCCCGGGGAACTGGGCGGTGCGTGATCGTCCACTGGGGCATCCCCTCGGCGGCGAGGGCGCCGAGTACGCGGCCTACGCCCAGGCCGACCTGCTCGACGCGCGGTTGCGGATGGAGGGGCGCGCGTGGATCGCCGACCGCAGCGACCACTCCCTGCAGTCCCCCCGCTTCGGCGCGGGGAACCTGTTCACCCCGCAGCGCACCGGGCGCAGCACCGGCGGCCGGCTCGACACGGCGCTGCGCATCTTCCCGCGCGCGGAGCTGCGCGCCGGGTGGACGCTGGAAGACGGCGACGGGTGGCGCGAGCAGTCGCTGCGCGCCACGTTCGCCTGGCTGTTCTGAATCGAGACACAGCGTATCACCGTGAGCGATCTGCCGAAGTATCCCGCCTACCGTCCCCGCCGCCTGCGCCGCAGCGAGCCGCTGCGCGCGCTGGTGCGCGAGACCACCGTGTCTCCGTCGGACCTGATCCTCCCCCTCTTCGCCGTCCCGGGGAGCGGGGTGCGCAAGCCCATCGGCTCGATGCCGGGGGTGGAGCAGACCTCGGTGGACGAGCTGCTGAAGGACGCGGAGGAGGCGCTGTCGCTGGGCATCGGCGGGGTGATCCTGTTCGGCATCCCCGCGCAGAAGGACGAGCGCGGGAGCGGCGCGTACGAGGACGACGGGATCGTGCAGTCCGCCGTACGCGCGGTGAAACGCGAGATGCCCGGGCTGGTGGTGATGACCGACGTCTGCCTCTGCGAGTATACCAGCCACGGCCACTGCGGGGTGATCGTGGACGGCGACGTGGACAACGACGCCACCGTTCCCCTCCTCGCGCGGACGGCGGTGACGCACGCCGCCGCGGGCGCGGACGTGGTGGCCCCCAGCGACATGATGGACGGGCGGGTGGGCGCGATCCGTGCCGCGCTCGACGAGGCGGGGCTGGGGCGGACGGCGATCCTCTCCTACGCCGCCAAGTACGCCAGCGCCTTCTACGGCCCCTTCCGCGAGGCGGCGGAGAGCGCCCCCGAGTTCGGCGACCGGCGCACCGCGCAGATGGACCCGGCGAACGCGGACGAGGCGCTGCGCGAGGTGCGGCTGGACATCGCCGAGGGCGCCGACATGGTGATGGTGAAGCCCGCGCTGGCCTACCTCGACATCATCCGCCGGGTGAAGGACGAGACGGGATGGCCCGTGTGCGCCTACCACGTCTCGGGCGAGTACGCGATGATCGAGGCCGCCGCCCGGCTGGGGTGGATCGACGGCCCGCGCGCGCACGAGGAGGCGCTGACGTCGATCCGCCGCGCCGGCGCCGACCTGGTGATCTCGTACTGGGCACGGCAGCTGGCGCGCGCCCGGAGGGCCCGGTGACGGTGGGCCCGTTCCGCTCGTCAGCGTGCGCGGGGTGGACACCGCCCCGCCACCGGCCCAATATTCGCATCCTGCACAGTGACGGCGCGGACGCGCGCCGTGCGGCCCGCCCGCGGACAACCCCGAACGAACGCTGATGCTCCCCCCGACGCTGCTGGTCCGGTTCCGCCGTCCCGTGATCGTCGCGCTGCACCTGGCGCTGGTGCCCCTGGGCTACTACGCGGCGTTCGCGCTGCGCTTCGACCTGGTGCCGCCCGCCGAGCAGACGCAGTACTTCTGGCAGACGGTGTGGATCGTGGCGGGGCTGCGCGTGGCCTGCCTGGCCGTGTTCGGGCTGTACCACGGCTTCTGGCGGCACGTGGGGATGCGCGACCTGCTGGCGCTGATCAAGGCGGTCACGCTCAGCTCGGGGCTCTTCCTTCTCCTCCTCTTCCTCACCCAGCGCGCCGAGGGGCTCCCCCGCGCGGTGCTGGCGCTGGACTGGATCATGGCCGTGCTGCTGCTGGGCGGCGTGCGCTTCGCCGCGCGCGGGGTGCGCGAGTGGCGCTGGCGCCCGCCGCCGGGGAAGCGCGCGCTGATCGTGGGCGCCGGCGCCGCCGCCGAGCGGCTGATCCGCGAGTGCCAGCGCAGCGACGCCGCCGACCTCTACCCCGTGGCGCTGGTGGACGACGACCCCGCCAAGCAGGGGATGCGCATCCACGGCGTCGCGGTGCAGGGGACCACGGCGGAGCTGGGGCGGCTGGCCGACAAGGAGCAGGTGGAGCTGCTGGTGATCGCCATCCCCTCGGCCAGCGGGCAGGAGATCCGCCGCATCGTGGACGACTGCCTGGAGACGGGGATCGAGTTCAAGATCGTTCCCTCCATGCGCGAGTTGCTGGACGGCCGCGCGCGCATGGGCCAGTTGCGCGCGGTGGAGATCGAGGACCTGCTGGGGCGCGACGAGGTGGATCTGGGGCTGGAGGGCCCGCGCCGCGACATCGAGGACCGCGTGGTGCTGGTCACCGGCGGCGCCGGGTCGATCGGCTCGGAGCTGGCGCGCCAGGTGGCGGGGCTGAACCCGCGCCGGCTGGTGCTGCTGGACCAGGCCGAGAGCGCGCTGTACTTCATCCACCTGGAGCTGCTGCGCAACCACCCGGGGCTCGAGGTCACCGCCGTGGTGGGCGACGTGACCGACGCCGCGCGGGTCGAGCAGGTGATGCGCGAGCACCGGCCCCACTGCGTGTTCCACGCGGCCGCGTACAAGCACGTGCCGCTGATGGAGGCGCACCCGGTGGAGGCCGCGCGCAACAACGTCCTGGGCACCCTCCTGGTGGCCCAGGCGTCGGCGCGCGCCGGGGCCAGGAAGTTCGTGCTGATCTCCACCGACAAGGCGGTGTATCCCTCGAGCGTGATGGGCGCCACCAAGCGCGTGGCCGAGCTGATCGTGCTGGGGTGGCCAGAGCTGCGGCAGTCGTCCACCGACTTCCGCGCGGTGCGCTTCGGCAACGTGCTGGGCTCCGACGGCAGCGTGGTCCCCCTCTTCCGCCGGCAGCTGGCCGCGGGCGGGCCGCTGACCGTGACGCACCCCGACGTCACCCGCTACTTCATGACCATCCCCGAGGCCGTGCAGCTGGTGCTGCAGGCCGGGGCGCTTCCCGAGGCGCGCGGGCGCATCTGCCTGCTGGACATGGGCGAGCCGGTGAAGATCGTGGACCTGGCCGAGAACCTGATCCGCCTCTCGGGGCTCGAGCCGCACCGCGACGTGCAGATCCAGTTCACCGGGCTGCGGCCGGGCGAGAAGCTGCACGAGGAGCTGGTGGGCGGGCGCGAGGAGACCACGGCCACGGACATCGCCAAGGTGCGCATCGTGCGCACCGACGACCCCGCGCCCGAGGTGCTGACCCAAGGGCTCGACCGCCTGGCCGCCGCGGTGCAGATCGGCAGCCCCGACGACGTGGTGGGCGCCGTCTGCGAGCTGGTGCCCGAGTGCGTGGCGCCGCTGCGCGAGCGCGGCGCGCGGGCCGCCCGGGTGCGCTGAGCGTCGGCCGGCGGCGCGAGGGGCCTTTCGCGGGACGGGCGATCCCCAGATGTTTACGACCGAAGGAGACGCCTCCTTCCGGGCGTTTTCCGGAAAAGCGGAGAGGGGCCGGCCGCGCGCGGCCTCGTCCGGCGGCGGCCCGGTCACCGTGCGACCACGGTGCGGAAACGCCGCGAATGCGGGGCATGTCGTGTTGCCACAACGCGGTGTCCGGGTTAACATCAAGGCCGGTTCAGGGCCCGCGCGCCATCCGGCGGGCGGGCCGCCCTTCCAATACGTCATGCAGAGCAGAAGATGAGCAATTCCGTCGCGGCCGGTGAGCAACTGCGCGCCCGCCTCGAGGACCGTTCGGCGGTGGTGGGGGTGGTGGGGCTCGGGTACGTGGGCCTTCCGCTGGCCGTGGAGATGGCCAAGAGCGGATATCGCACGCTGGGCTTCGACGTCAGCGAGCGGGTGGTGGAGGGGGTGAACCGCGGCGAAAGCCACGTGCAGGACGTCCCCGGCGAGCTGGTCAGCGCCTTCGTGGGCGAGGGGCTCCTGTCCGCCAGCGCCGACCTGTCGCGGCTGGCCGAGTGCGACGCGGTGTGCATCTGCGTGCCCACCCCGCTCAACAAGGTCAAGGACCCCGACCTTTCCGCCGTGGTCTCGGCCGCGCACGCGGTGATGCACGCGCTGCGGCCGGGGCAGCTGGTGGTGCTCGAGAGCACCACCTATCCCGGCACCACCCGCGAGGTCGTGCTTCCCATCCTGGCCGAGTCGGGGCTCGCGGTGGGCGAGGACTTCTTCCTCTGCTTCAGCCCCGAGCGGGTGGACCCCGGCAACCCCGTCTGGCACACGCGCAACACCCCCAAGGTCATCGGCGGCGTCACCCCGGGGTGCCTGGAGGCGGGGACGGCGGTGTACGGGCGCGTGTTCGACACGCTGGTGCCGGTGGAGAGCGCCGAGGCGGCCGAGCTGGTGAAGGTGTACGAGAACACCTTCCGCATGATCAACATCGCCCTGGCCAACGAGCTGGCGCAGGTGTGCGAGAAGCTGGGCGTGGACGTGTGGGGGGTGATCGAGGCCGCCGACACCAAGCCCTTCGGCTTCATGAAGTTCACCCCCGGCCCCGGGCTGGGCGGCCACTGCATCCCGCTGGACCCGCACTACCTGTCGTGGAAGATGCGCACGCTGGCCTTCAAGACGCGGATGATCGAGCTGGCCAGCGAGATCAACGCGGGGATGCCGGCGTTCGTGGTGGAGAAGGTGGCCGACGCGCTGAACCTGGAGTGCAAGGCGGTGAAGGGAAGCCGCGTGCTGATGCTGGGCGTGGCCTACAAGCGCGACATCGACGACCTGCGCGAGAGCCCGGCTCTGGAGATCATCCGGCTGCTGCAGGAGAAGGGCGCCAGCGTGTCGTACCACGACCCGTTCTGCCCCGAGATCCGCGACGACGGCCACACCGCCATCGCCGGGCTGCCGCTGCGCAGCGTGGAGCTAACCGACGCGGCGCTGCGCACCGCCGACGTGGTCGTCGTGGTGACCGACCACAGCACCACCGACTGGGAGCGCGTGGCCGAGCTGGCCACCCTGGTGGTCGACACCCGCGGCGCCATGCGCGCCACGGGCGGCCGCGCGCGGGTGATCGGCATCTCCGGCACCGTGCGCCGGGCCGACGCGCCCGACCTGGTGGCGGCCGCCCGTTGAGCATGGACGCAAGCAGCAGGGTGGCCATGCGGGTGATGGTGGTGGCGGGCGCGCGCCCCAACTTC
This sequence comes from Longimicrobium sp., assembly GCA_036377595.1. Lineage (NCBI taxonomy): Bacteria > Pseudomonadati > Gemmatimonadota > Longimicrobiia > Longimicrobiales > Longimicrobiaceae > Longimicrobium > Longimicrobium sp. Next base: position 31,038 of record DASUYB010000169.1, read on the forward strand.
ATGAAGGTGGCGCCCGTGGTCGAGGCGCTGCGCCGCGCGGGGCACGCCGTGGTTCTGGTGCACACCGGCCAGCACTACGACGCGCGCATGTCCGACGCCTTCTTCGCCGACCTGGGGCTCTCCGAGCCCGACCACCACCTGGGCGCGGGGTCGGGAAGCCACGCGCAGCAGACCGCGCGGGTGATGGAGGCGTTCGAGCCGGTGCTGCTGGAGGAGCGCCCCGACTGGCTGGTGGTGGTCGGCGACGTGAACTCCACCCTCGCCTGCGCGCTCGTCGCCTCCAAGCTCCGCCACGAGCTGGGGTGCCGCATCGCCCACGTCGAGGCGGGGCTGCGCAGCGGCGACTGGCGGATGCCCGAGGAGGTCAACCGGGTGCTCACCGACCGCCTCTCCGACCTCCTGCTCACCCCCAGCCGCGACGCGCACCCCAACCTGCAGGCCGAGGGGATCGACCCCGCGCGCGTGGCGTTCGTGGGCAACGTGATGATCGACGCCCTCTTCGCCCAGCTTCCCGCCGCCCGCGAGCTCGACGTGGCCGCGCGGATGGGGCTCGAGCGCGGGCGCTACGCCGTGGCCACCCTCCATCGCCCATCGAACGTGGACGAGCCCGCGGCGCTCGGCGCGGTGCTGCGGGCGCTGCGCCGCGTGGCCGCGGAGATGCCGGTGGTCTTCCCCGTGCACCCGCGCACGCGCGCGCGGGCGGAGGAGTTCGGGCTGGGCGACCTGCTGGAGGCGCTGCGCGTGGAGGAGCCGCTCTCGTACCGGGAGATGGTGTCGCTGGTCGACGGCGCCGCCGTGGTGCTCACGGATTCCGGCGGGGTGCAGGAGGAGACCACCGCGCTGGGCGTCCCCTGCGTCACGCTGCGCGAGCAGACGGAGCGGCCGATCACGGTGACCGAGGGAACGAACCGCCTGGCGCCCTGGCCGCTGACCCCGGCCGGCGTCTACCGCGCGTTCGCGGACGCGCTGGCCCGCGGCCGCTCGCCCCGCGTGCCGCGTCCGGACGGGTGGGACGGGAAGGCGGCCGAGCGCATCGTCGCCGAGCTGGAGCGGCGGGGCGCGTCCCCGACCGGGCGATCGACGTCCACCGAGGTGTTGACGGCGGGGGTGGCGCGATGAGCGCGTACGAGCGCTGCCTCGACGAGCTGCGCCGCCGCCCGGCCGCCTGGCTGGTGACCGGCGCGGCGGGGTTCATCGGCTCGAACCTCACCGAGCTCCTCCTCTCCCTCGGACAGGAGGTCGTCGCGATCGACGACTTCTCCACCGGGCGGCGCGAGAACCTGGAGGACGTGGCGGAGCGGGTGGGCCCCGAGGCCGCGGCGCGGCTGCGCTTCGTGGAGGACGACATCCGCGACCTCGACGCCTGCCGCGCCGCCTGCCGCGGGGTGGATTACGTGCTGCACCAGGCCGCGCTGGGCTCCGTCCCCCGGTCGCTGAAGGACCCGCTGCGCACGCACGACGTGAACGTCAACGGGTTCGTGAACATGCTGGCCGCCGCGCGCGACGCCGGCGTCCGCCGCTTCGTCTACGCCAGCTCGAGCTCGGTGTACGGCGACCACCCGGCGCTCCCCAAGCGCGAGGAGGTGACCGGAGAGCCGCTGTCGCCCTACGCGGTGACCAAGGCCACGGACGAGGCGTACGCGGGAGTGTTCCGCCGCGCCTACGGGATGGACTGCGTGGGGCTGCGCTACTTCAACGTGTTCGGCCGGCGGCAGGACCCCGAGGGCGCCTACGCGGCGGTGATCCCCCGCTGGGTGGGGCGGCTGCTGGCCGGCGAGCCCTGCGAGCTGTTCGGCGACGGCGAGACCAGCCGCGACTTCTGCTACGTCGACAACGTGCTGCAGGCCAACCTGCTGGCCGCGACCACGCCGGAGACCGCCCGCGAGCACGCGGTGTACAACGTGGCCTGCGGAGAGCGGACCACGCTGAACGAGCTCTTCCGGCTGATCCGCGACGGGCTGGCCGCCATCCGCCCCGAGGTGGCCGAGGCCGGGCCGCGCTACCTGGACTTCCGCGCGGCCGACATCCGCCACTCGCTGGCCGACATCGGCCGCGCCGCGCGCGAGCTGGGCTACCAGCCGCGCTGGCGGGTGGCCGAGGGGCTGGCCGAGACGCTCCGCTGGTATGCCGACGACGCCCTCCGCCGCCGGCCGGCCGCCGTCTGACCCGCGCCGCGCAGTGACCACCCTGGCCCTTGCCCCCGTGCCCGCCGCCCCGGCGGCCGCCCCCGTCCGCTCCGGCCGGCTGGGGCGGTATGCCGCGCTGCGCGGCTTCGCCTACCTGTGGACGCTGGCGTGCCTGGCCTGTGGCGCCGTGCCCGACCTGAGGCTGCTGTGCTCGGTGCTGGCGGCGGGCGGAATCGCGGCCGCCGTGGTGCTGCACGTGCGGCGCAGCCAGCTGGGCCTGCTGGCGCCGTTCACGGTGTTCATGGGAAGCGGGCTGATGTACATGGCGCCCATGGCCTTCACGCTGCTGGTGGGCGGCGTGCTGCTCCAGGATCGCGAGATCCGCCCCTACGCGCTGACCCGCGCCGCGTGGATCTGCGGCTGGGCGATGCTGGCCGCGTGGACGGGGTACGCGCTGGTGCGGTCGCACGCGCCCCCGGTGAAGCCCTTCTCCCGCTTCTTCAGCACCTGGCAGCCGACCGCCGCCAAGCTGGTGGCGTGGGGGCTGATCTTCATGGGCGGCGGGCTGCTGCTGTACCTGGTGGTGGCGGTCATCGGCCTGGGCACGCTGCTGCAGAGCACCTACGGCGGCCGCTACGTGCTGCTGCGGGGGCTGGGCCCGCTGACGAGCGGGCTGTCGATGCTCACCATCGGCGGCGTGATCCTGTACGCCGACGACGTGCGCCGCGGCCGCACCCTGCTGAGCGTGGGGATGGTGGTCACGCTGGCGCTGCTCGTGCTGTGGACGGGGATCCTGGAGATGCGGGGCTCGCTGGTGCAGGCGGCGATGGCCTTCCTGGTGGTGCGCCACGTCTCGGGGCGACGCGTGCGGACCCTCACCTTCGCGGTGATCGTCGTGGCGCTGATGGGGGGAGGGATCGTGCTGTCGCTGGTGCGCGGCGGCGGCTCGCTGGCGCGGCTCCGCGAGGTGCCCGTGGCCGTGTACAATCCCGCCAACAACGAGTTCGGCTCGCCGCTGGGCACCGTCTCCGAGATCGTGGAGTTCATCCCCTCGCGCGTGGAGTACCGGCTGGGCTCCACCTACCTGATGGTGGCGGCCAACATGGTGCCCCTGGTGCTCTGGCCCGGGCGCCCCCTTGCCCCCAGCGAGTGGTACTCGGCCACCTTCTACCCGTCGTACTTCGAGAGCGGCGGCGGGTTCGCGTTCTCGCCCGTGGCCGAGGCGTACCTGAACTTCGGCTACGCGGGGGTGGTGCTGGTCTTCCTGCTGATCGGCGGCGCGGTGGCCGTGGTGGAGCGCAAGTTCGAGCTGTACGACGCGCTTCCCCCCTGGGTGGGGGTGAGCTACGCGCTGGTGGTGCCCTGGCTGGTGATCTTCTTCCGGCTCGACATGACCAGCTTCGTGAAGAGCTATCTCCTGCTGACGCTGATGCCCATGCTGCTGGTGGCGCTGGTGGCCAAGCTGCTGGTGCGCATGGGCGCGAGGGGGCTGTGAGCGCCGTGGCCGACTCGACAGGCCCGGCCGGCGCGCCGCGCTACGCGGTGCTGCGGCACGGCGCCGTGGTGCTGGCGGGCACGCTGCTGCTGGGCGCCGCCAAGGCCGCTGCGCTCTGGCTGCTGGCGCGGCGCCTGGGGCCGGCGGTGCAGGGCGGCTTCTCGCTGGCCATCGCGGGGATGGCGTTCGGCGCGGCGATCTTCGCGCTGGGGCTGGACTACGCGAACAGCTACGTGGCGGGGCGGAACCCCGCCCACGCGCCGGCCGTGGCGCGCAACTCCCTGGGCGTGTTCGCCGCCGCCGTGCTCGTGTCGCCTCTCTGGGTGCTGGGGTTCGTCGCCCTCTTCCCGCAGGCGGCGGGCGAGGGGCCGGGGCTCGCGACGCGGGTGGGGTTGCTCGCCGCGTGCACCGCGCTGATGTCGCTGCAGCTGATGCTGCAGGCGTACGCGCTGGGCACGCACCGCTATGCGCGGCTGATGGCGGCCAACCTGGCCACGGCGGCCGTGTGGCTCGCTGGCGCGCTCCTGGCCACCGCGGTCGGCTACGGCGCGGTGCTGGCCGCCTGGGGCGCGTCCCTGCTGGTGGCCGTTGCCGTTTTGCTGGGCCCCGACGCGGGCGCCGTGGCGCGCGTGGGGTGGGACCGGGGGGTGCTGCGCGAGCAGCTGGCCTACGGCGCGCGCACCATCCCCGGCACGCTGGCGCGCGCGCTGAACCTGCGGGCGGGGCTGTACCTGATCGCCCTCTACCTCTCGCCCACCGACGTGGGAGTCTACGGGGTGCTGCTGGCGGTGGCCGAGCTCTTCCTTTACCTCCCCAACGCGCTGGGGCAGGTGGTGCTGGCGCGTGCCGCGTCGCGCTCGCATTCGGCGGCCGACCAGCAGCTCGCGTACGGCATCGTGGCCGGGGTCGCGGCCATCGCCGCCCTGGTGGCGCTTTTCGCGGGGCGCTGGCTGCTGGGGACGGTGTTCGGGCCGGCGTACGCCGCGGGCGCGCCCGCCCTGGCCGCGCTCCTGCTGGCCGCGGGGGTGCACGCCATCGGCCTGTTGCGGCTGCACGACCTGATGGGGCGGGGCGATCCCTTCGCCGGCACGGTGGGGCAGCTGGCGGTCCTCGGCGTGAGCCTGGGTGGCGGGTGGCTGCTGATCCCCCGCTACGGGCTGATGGGCGCGGCGGCCACGGCGCTCCTCGTCTACCTCGGGTTCACCCTGGTGCTCCTGCTGCGCCGGCCGCGCCACCTGGCCGCGCCCGCGCCGGTCCGTTCGCCGGCGGCCCTGCTGCACCCCGAACCGACCGAGCTCTGATGTGCGGGATCTGCGGGACCGTCGACCTCACCCCCGGCGCCGTCTGCGACGCGGCGGCGCTGGGCGCCATGACGCGCTCCCTCGCCCACCGCGGGCCCGACGACGAGGGGACGTGGTGCGAGGGCGGTGTGGGGCTGGGGCAGGCGCGGCTCAGCATCATCGACCTCTCCTCCGCCGGCCACCAGCCGATGAGGAGCGGCGACGGCACGGCGGTGATGGCGTACAACGGCGAGGTCTACAACTTCCCCGAACTGCGCCGCGAGCTGGAGGCGCTGGGTGCGCGCTTCCGCAGCCGGACCGACACCGAGGTGGTGCTGCAGGCCTGGCTGGCGTGGGGCCCCGCGGCCTTCTCGCGGCTGAACGGGATGTTCGCGCTGGCGCTGTACGACGGCCGGACGCGCCGCGTCGTCCTGGCGCGCGACCGCTTCGGCATCAAGCCGCTCTACTACGCGCGGCGGGGAACGGCGGTCGCCTTCGCGTCGGAGGTCAAGTCGCTGATCGCGGGGGGGATGGTCTCCCCCGACGTCGACCCCCAGGCGCTGCACGAGTACCTGTGGTACGGCAACGCGCTGGGCGAGCGCACCCTGTACGCCGGCGTGCGGCGGCTCCTCCCCGGCCACTGGATGGAGATCGGGGAGCGGGGGATTCGCATCGAAGCCTACTGGCGGCCGGAGGAGATCGCCCCCGTGGCCGACTCCGCCGGGGATGCGGCCGCGCGGGTGCTGGAGCTGCTGGACGCCTCGGTTCGCCGCCACCTGATCGCCGACGTGCCCGTGGGCGTGTTCCTGAGCGGGGGGATCGACTCGTCGGCCATCACCGCGCTGGCCAGCCGCCACGCGGGCCGGCTGGCGACGTACTCGGTGGGATTCGACTTCGCGGGCGGGGTGGACGAGCTGCCGCGGGCGAGGTCGGTCGCGAAGCGCTTCGGGACCGAGCACCACGAGCTGCACCTGGCCGGCGGCGACCTGCCGGAGGTGATCCGCGCGCTGGTGCGCAGCCACGACGAGCCCTTCGCCGACGCGGCCAACCTCCCGCTGTACCTGCTGGCGCAGCGCGTGCGCAGCGAGGTGAAGGTGGTGCTGCAGGGCGACGGCGGCGACGAGATCTTCGCCGGCTACCGCCGCTACGCGGTGCTCTCGGCGGGCGCGGCATGGCGCGCGCTGGGGCCCGCGGCCGTGGCGCTCTCGCGCCTGGCGCCGCCCTCGCTCGCGGCGCGGGCCGCGCGGGCGCGCCGCTTTGCCCTGGCGGCCGGCGAGCGCGACGACGCCCTGCGGATGGCGCTCCTCCTCACGGCCGAGGATCCCGGGTCGGACCTCACCGCGCTGCTGTCGCCCGCGTGGCGGGCGCGGCTGCAGGGAACCGACCCGTTCGCCGCCTACCGCGCGGCCGACGCGCGTTTCGCCGGGCTCGATCCGGTGCAGCGGATGCTGTATACCGACACCCAGGTCCTTCTCCCCTGCCAGTTCCTGGAGAAGGTCGACAAGTCGACCATGGCGCACGGGGTGGAGGTGCGCGTCCCCTTCCTCGACGCGGAGCTGGCGGAGTACGCGATGGGGCTTCCCGCGCGGCTGAAGGTGCGGCGCGGGGCCAAGAAGTGGATCCTGCGCCAGGCGCTGCGGGGCGTGGTTCCCGACTTCGTGCTCGACGCGCCCAAGACCGGCTTCGGCGTGCCCTTCGGCCACTGGCTGCGCACCTCGCTGGCGCCGTTCTTCGACGAGGTGCTGGGCGACCCCGCGGTGCAGCGCGCCGGGCTGTTCGAGCCCCGCGCGCTGGCCCGCCGCGTGGCCGAGCACCGCTCCGGCGCGCGCGACCACGGCTTCCTCCTCTGGAAGATCCTGCACCTGGCGCTCTGGCAGCAGGAGTACCTGGCGGCGCCCGCGCGCGCGCCGCGCGAGCGGACCCCGGCCGGCCTGGCGGGCGGATGAGCCGCCGCCGCGCGCGCGCGCGCATCCTGTTCGTGGGCTCGTTCCCGCCGCCGGAACGGCACGTGTTCGGCGGCAACGTCACCGCGTGCGCAGGGCTGATGGGCTCGGCGTTCGCCCGCGAGCTCGAGGTGCTCACCCTCGACTCCAGCGCCCGCACCGTGCCCGCGCCGCCGCTGCTGGCGCGCATCGGCTACGGGCTGGCCCGCTCGGTTCGGTTCGTGGCGTCGCTCGAGCGGTCGCGCCCCGACGCCGTGCTCCTCTTCTGCTCGGCGGGCGCCAGCTTCGCCGAGAAGGCGGCGTACGCGGCCTACGCGCGGCTGCGCGGCGTGCCGTCGATCCTGTCGATGCGCGACGGCGGGTTCATGGGGCAGTACCGGCGCTCGCGGCTGTTCCGGGCGCTCGCGCGGCGCCTGGTGGGCGCGCCGCGGATGCTCCTGTGCCAGGGCGCCACCTGGCAGCGCTACTTCGCGGAGACGTTCGCGCTCCCCGGCGAGCGGCTGCCGATCGTGGAGAACTGGGTCGCCTCGCCCGGGCTGCTGGCGCTGGCGGAGGATCGCGGTCGCCGCGCCGCCGCCGCGGGCGAGGTGAGCCTCCTCTTCGTCGGCCACGTCGAGCGCACCAAGGGGGTGTTCGAGCTCCTCGACACCGTCGCCTCCCTCGCCGCTTCGGCGCCGGGGGTGCGGCTGGTGATCGCGGGCGACGGGACCGCGCGCGCCGAGGCGGAGCGGCGCGCGGAAGAGCTGGGGATCGCGGACCGCGTGCGCTTCGCGGGATGGATCACCGGGCGGGAGAAGCTGGACGCCTTTGCGGCCGCCGACGTGTTCGTCCTCCCCAGCCACTTCGAGGGCTTCCCCAACGTGGTGGTGGAGGCGATGGCGGCCGGCCTTCCCGTCGTCACCACGCCGGTGGGAAGCGTGGCGGACGTGATCGAGCCGGGGAAGAACGGCCTGCTCGTTCCGGTGGAGGACGCGAAGGCGCTGGCGGAGGCGATCTCCCGCCTCGCCAGCGACCCCGCGGAGCGGCGACGGATGGGCGCGGAGGGGCACCGCACCGCGCGGGCGCGCTTCGCCACCGAGGCGGCCGCCGAGCGGCTGGTGGCGCTGGTGCGCGAGGTCTGCGGCGGCGCTCCGCCGGCGCCCTTGGCCACCCGTCCAGGCGAAAATCCGGCGTGATCTTCACTTGCGTGGGGTTCACGCAACGGTTTACACTATCGGGCTTCCCCCGCGGGGGCCTTTCTGACGATACGAGGAGCACGATGCAGCAGGACTTTGGGGACGTGGTGGTCACCGGCGGCGCGGGCGCGATCGGCTCGCGCCTGGTGCGCCGCCTGCTGGACGACGGCGCGCGCACGGTGGTCGTGGTCGACGACCTTTCCTCCGGCTATCCCTGGCTCCTTCCCGACGATCCGCGCGTCCGCCTGGTGGTCGACGACGTCGTCGATCTCCCCGAGATGGAGCTGGGCGTCGAGACGCCGCATGTCTTCCATCTCGCGGCTTTCTTCGCCAACCAGAACAGCGTGGACCATCCCGACGAGGATCTCCACACCAACGGGCTGGGAACGCTGAACGTGCTGCGCTGGGCGGCCGACGCGGGCGCGCGCCGCGTGGTCTACGCGTCGGCCGGGTGCTCCATCGCCGGGCACGGGATCGACGCCCCCATCCGCGAGGACATGCCCGTGTCGCTGCACCTCGACACGCCGTACCAGATCACCAAGGCGCTGGGGGAGTTCTACTGCAACTACTTCCTCACCCGGGTCTCCTCGGTTCGCTGCCGCTTCTTCAACTCCTACGGCCCCGGCGAGGTCCCCGGCCGCTACCGCAACGTCATCCCCAACTTCGTGTGGCGGGCGATGAACGGCGAGCCGCTGCCGATCACCGGGACGGGCGAGGAGACGCGCGACTTCATCTTCGTCGACGACCTGGTGGACGGGCTGGTGCGCTGCGCGGTGACGCCCGCGGCGCACGGCGAGGCGGTGAACCTGGGCACCGGCGTGCAGACGCGGGTGATCGACATGGCCCAGGCCGTGCTCGAGCTGACCGGGTCGGACTCGGAGATCCAGTATCACCCGCGCCGCGCGTGGGACCACTCGCTCCGCCGCCAAGCCGACAACGGCAAGGCGCGCGACCTGCTGGGGCTCGATCCGCAGGTGCGGCTGCGCGAGGGGCTGGAGAAGACGGTGGCCTGGTTCCGCGAGAACCGCGAGCGCATCGCCGAGATCGTCTCTCCCACGGGCGAGGTCCTGGAGACCGCGGGGGCCGCGCGATGAAGGTAGTGGTGACGGGCGGGGCCGGGTTCATCGGCTCGCACGTGGTGGACGCGCTGGCGGGGCGGGGTGACGAGGTGATCGTGATCGACTCGCTGGACCCGGGGGTGCACCACGCGCCTCCGGGGTACCTGCGCGGCGACGTCGACTACTGCTTCGCCGACCTGCGCCACTGGCAGCCCGACGCGCGCTTCGACGGCGTCGACGCGGTGGTCCACCTGGCGGCCCTGGGCGGCGTGGGCCGCGCGGCCAAGGAGACGGAGAACGTGCTGACCGCCAACGCGGGGGGCACGGCCCGGCTGGTGGAGGCGATGAAGGGGTGGGAGGGGCTGCGGCGCGTGGTCCTGGCCGGATCGTTCAGCGTCTACGGCTCCAACTACGGCTACCGGTGCCGGAACTGCGGCGCGCACCGCAACGCGGAGCGCAACGTGGCCGACCTGGAGGCGGGGCGCTTCGAGGTGCTGTGCGCCCGCTGCGGCGGCGAGACCGAGGTGCTGCCGGTGACCGAGGACACGCCGCCCAGCCCGCTGGAGTGGTACGGCGCGTCGAAGTACATGCAGGAGCTGGCCTTCCGCGGCTTCGACACGGCGCCGGTGACCACGCTGCGCTTCTCCTCCGTCTACGGCACGCGGCTGCGGCTGGACGACGGCGAGGCCACCATCATCGCCAAGCTGGCGGGGTGGATCCGCGACGGCCACGCGCCCTCGCTGTTCGAGGACGGCCGGCAGATCCGCGACTGGGTGTACGTGGGCGACATCGTCGACGCGGTGCTGGCGCTGCTGAACGGCGCCGACGCGCCGCCGGTGGTCAACGTCTGCTCGGGCGTGGGCACCACGCTCACCGAGGCGTGCACGTACATCGCCGAGGCGGTGGAGTCGACCGTGACGCCCCGCGTGGTGGGCGGCTTCCGCCCCGGCGACATGCGCCACTGCCTGGGCGACCCCGCCACGCTGCGCGCGCTGCTGGGTCGCGACCCCGTGGCCTTCCGCGACGGCGCGGCGCTGGCCTTCGCCGCCTGAGCGCGGCCCTGAACTCAACCCGACGAGCCTGAACCGTGTGCGGGATCCTGGTCACCAGCGGCGTCGAGCGCCCCTTCCACCACCGTAGCCTGCGCTCGCTGCGCAAGCGCGGGCCCGACGAGATCGGGTTCTGGGTGAACCCCGACGTGCAGATGGGGCACGCGCGCCTATCCATCATCGGCCTCGACGAGCGGGGCACCGAGCCGATGGAGAACGACACGCACGTGCTGGTCTACAACGGCGAGATCTACAACTTCCAGGAGATCCGCCGCCGCCTGGAGGCCGAGGGCGTGCGCTGCAGCGGCGCCAACGACGCCGAGGTGCTGCTGCAGGCGTGGAGCCACTGGGGCCCGGCGGTGCTCACCGCGCTGGCCGGCTTCTGGGCCTTCGTGGTGTACGACAAGCGCAGGCGCACGCTGACCCTGGTGCGCGACCAGTTCGGCATCAAGCCGATGTACTACCACGTGTCGCGCGACACCGTGTGCGCGTCGTCGCTGCTGCGCACCGTGCTCGAGGCGGCCGACGTGCCGCGCGACCTGGACTGGGAGGCGCTCAGCGAGTACTGCCGCTACCAGTTCACCTTCGGCGACAAGACCTTCCTCAGGGGGATCAAGAAGGTCCTCCCCGGGCACTGGGTGGAGATCGACCTGGCCACCCGCCAGGTGACCAGCCGGCGCTACGAGGACATCCTGGCGCCCACGGAAGGCGAGCTGCACGCGCTGACCGATGCGTGGCTGGAGGAGACGCGCGCGCTGCTGGCCGAGTGCGTGCTCGACTCCACCATCTCCGACACCTCGTTCACCACCTTCTGCTCGGGCGGGATCGACTCGTCGCTGATCACCCGCCTGGCGCAGCCGGAGATCGCGTACCACTGCAACTTCTCCGACCCCGAGTGCAACGAGACCTTCTTCGCCCAGCAGGTGGTGGACGGGTCGGCCACGCGGCTGTTCACGGTGAACGCGCAGGAGGAGGACTTCAACCTGGTGCAGCGGCTGGCCGACATCGTCGGCGACTTCGACGAGCTGACCATCGGCTCGGTGATCCTGCCGCTGGACGACCTGCTGGCCCAGGTGAAGCGCCGCTACAAGGTGATTCTGACGGGGACGGGGGGCGACGAGTTGTTCGCCGGCTACGTGCGCTACCAGCTGGTGCTGGGCGACTGCTTCCAGGACAGCTACCGCGCGCTCTTCAACCGCGTGCGCCAGCTTCCCACCGCGGCCGACCGCTTCGAGGCCACGCACAGCAAGGGCGACGTGGCGCTCTACCGCTTCTACCAGCCCGTGGTGGAGCAGACCTTCCGCGCCGCGTTCGACGAGTGCCGGCTGGAAGGTGACGACCTGGCGGCGATGCTGCGCTTCGACCGGCGCTACTTCCTGAGCGGGCTGCTGAACATCGACGACAAGATGTGCGGCCGCCACTCGCTGGAGAGCCGACCGTCGTTCCTGCACCAGCGCCTCGTGCGCCATGTGCAGAAGCTCGACCCGCGCGCGATGCTGGGGAACGGCGACCTGAAGCCCGTCCTCCGCCGGCTGGCCGGGGGCACGCTGCCGCGCTCGGTGATCCACCGCACCGACAAGATGGGCTTCACCACGCC
>DASUYB010000170.1 GCA_036377595.1 Longimicrobium sp.
GCGGAGACGCGGAGTCGCGGAGAACTCACCCCGGCGATGAGTTCTCCGCGACTCCGCGTCTCCGCGTGAGGCCTTCTGTTTTCCAGGTCAGTGGAGGACGGTGGCCAGGAGAACGGCCAGGAAGGCGGCGAGCTGCGCGCGGAGGAACTTGAAGGCGCGGCCGAGATGGACCTCCACGGTCTTCACCGAGATCCCCATCGTCTCGGCGATCTCGGCGTAGCTCAGGCCGTGCTTGCGCAGGAGGACGAACGCCTCGCGGCTGCGCTCGGGAAGCTGCAGGATGGCGTGGTCGGCGGCCTCGGCCAGTTCGCGCGCCTCCACCCCCGCGTCGGACGACTCGGGCGCGGCGCCCATCGCGGGAGGACGCCCGTCGCGGACGCTCTCGGCGTGCGCGCGCTCCACCATGCGCCGGCGCCGCAGCCACGCCAGCGCCTCGTTGCGGACGGCGGTGTAGAGGTAGCTGCGCGGGGTTCCCCGGAGATTCCACTCCGCGCGCCGCTCCCAGATGCGCACGAACACGTCCACCGTCAGGTCCTCGGCCGCCTCCGGCGCCCGGACGTACCCCTCGGCGAAGGCGGCGAGACGGTCGAAATAGCGGCGGAAGAGCGCCTCGAACGCCGCCGCGTCGCCCGACTGCACGCGCGCGGCCAGCTCGCGGTCCGCGGCATCGCCAGCCTCGGGCGCGGCGGGGGGATGGAGCGGCGTGCTCACGCGGCACCTGCGCGCGCCGCGAGGATCGGACGCGTGGCAGAAGGGGAGCGGAGTTCGCCGGCGGGGGTGGTCCGGGCGGGCAGGCCGGAGGCCGGAACTGCCATCGGGAGGGGATCTCCGGCGGTCGCGGGGAGCCGAACGAAGATTGGGCGAAAAGGAAACAATTGCAGGATACGTCCACCCGGCATCCTCGTCAACGACGCGCGGAAGGCGTGCCGCCGACGGCGGCGGGCGGTTGAAACCGCGGCAACAACGACACGAAGTCCGCCTTCGCGGACTACCGGCTTCGGCTCCGCCCCGATGACGGTGCGCGCGACCAGTTCCCGCTCGGCAGAGGTTCTACCCTACCCGTCGCGCGCTCCCCGGCTTCGTCGACACCACAATCTGTAGTCCGCGAAGGCGGACTTCGTGTGGTTGTTGCAGCGAATTCATTCGCCCCGGCAAGCAAAGAAGGCCGCGCGGCGGGCGCGGCCTTCCGGATCTCCGCTGCGGCGGCGGATCAGAACGCGCCGAACGGGTTGTCGACCGCGGCGATCGAGGTCTGCACCTCGATTTCCTCGCCGCTGATGGCGGTGGTGGTGGGATCTTCCTCGCCGATGGCCTCGGTGGTGGCCTCTTCCTCACCGTAGGGCGCCGACGTCGTGGGATCCTCCTCGCCGAGCGCGAGGGTGGTGTAAGGGGTTTCCTCGCCGATGGCGAGGGTGGTCGGCTTGGGTGCAAAGGTGGACATGGACGTGCCTCCTTGGGGTGAGGAGCGGGCGAGACGCCGGTGAGAGGCGGGCGGACGGGCCGCGGCCAAGAGGCGTCCGGGGGATGGAGCACGTGTACTTACATCTCCGGAACATTAAAGCGTAAGGCCGCCTCTCTCAATCACCATCATGTTCACCTTTCCTGTATTTCGTCAACGCAATATGAGTCATTAGATGAGGGAGATGGAAAATCTTTGAAATTCTCGCATGGATACGTAGAGCCGCAGAGGATTCGTATGGCTTCCTCTGCGGCTCTGCGTCCTCTGCGTGAGATCTTTTGTTTCCGCTACACCCGCTCCGCGGCCAGCAACCTGCGCGCGTAGAGGAGCGCGCCGGCCACCGCGTCGGCCACGCCGGGGCGCACCTCGAAGGCGTACTCGTACTCCTCCAGCGAGGCGCGCACCACGTCGGCGTAGAAGTCGATCCCCAGCACCCCGCCGTGGAAGACGACGGGGACGGCGCCGCTCCACGGCTCCATCCGCCGCGCGAGCGCCACGGCGTGGCAGGCCAGCTCGCGCGCCTCGCGCTCCACCACCTGCAGCGCCACCGCGTCCCCCTGTTCCGCGGCTTCGACCACGTGCACGGCCAGCGCGCCGACCGCCGCCTTCTCCGCGCGCCCCGCCCACGGCGGGATCCCGCGCGGCGAGTCCACGTCCAGCAGCTCGAGGAACTTCGGCAGCAGGCGCGTCTGCGGGCCGCGGCCGTCGGCGGCGCGGAGGGCGGCGGCCAGGCCGTTGCGGCCCAGGCTCCACGCGCTCCCCTCGTCGCCCACCACCATCCCCCATCCCCCGCACCGCTCCACCCGCCCGTCCTCGCCGCGCGCGTAGGCCACGGAGCCGGTGCCGGCGATGATCAGGATCCCCGCCTCCCCACCGATCGCCCCCTCCAGCGCGATCTCGCCGTCGGTGACGATGCAGACGCGCTCGGCCACCTCCGCCGCGGCCAGCGCCGCCTCCACCGCGCGGCGCTCGTCCTCGTTCCCCACCCCCGCAAGGCCGGCGCAGAGGGCCACCGGCTTCTCCGCGATCCCCGCCGCGGCGAGCGCGTCGCGGACGAGGGTGGCCAGCATCTCCGCGGTCGCCACGGGGCGGCGCGGGTCGACGAGTCCCGCCGGGCCCATGCGGCGGCCCAGCTCGCGCCCGTCGTCGTCCGCGAGCGCGAGCGTCGTCTTCGTCCCTCCGCCGTCGATCCCGGCGAACACCGTCATCCCCATCCTCACGCGGTCTGTCCCCCCACCTCGCCCACCTCGTCGGGCGCGGCGCGCACCACCTGCACCCGCCCCGTCCCCCAGGCCGGGTGGTCCGTCGACCTCCGCAGCCGCGGCGCCTCGGCCAGGTCGGCGGTGGAGAGCGTCGGTCGCTCCAGCGGCTCCCCGTTCTTCCGCACCACGTAGGCCTCCATCGCGAAGTATTCCGGCAGGCCGAGCCGGTCCACGATCTTCGCCGTGGAGGTGTTGCGCTCCTCCACCCGCTGCCAGAACTCGCGGTCGTCCTGCCCGGGGAACGGCGCCTTGTCCTTCTGGCTCTGGTGCTTGTAGATGGCGAAAATCTTCAGCCTCAGCTCCTCTTCAGACAGGGGCACCAGCACGTCGGCCTCGCTCACCGGCCATTCCTGCCAGGCGCCGCGGTAGTACCACACCTCGGGCGCGTCGCCACCGTACTGCTCCAGCGCCTCGTGCACGGCCTGCAGGCACATGCGGTGGGTGCCGTGCGGGTCCGACAGGTCGCCGGCCACGAACACGATCTCCGGCCGCACCCGCTCCAGCAGCTCCAGCGTCCGCCGCACGTCCTCGGGGCCGATGGGGTCCTTGCGCACCTTCCCCGTCTGGTAGAAGGGGAGATCGAGGAAGCACGCCTGGTCGCGGCGCATCCCGAAGGTCTCGATCCCGCTCACCGCCTCGGCCTCGCGGATGCGGCGCTTGATGTCCTGCACCTCGGGGATGTCCACCTGCCCGGGACGCTTCTCGTCCAGGAAGCGCTCGATCCGCCCGGCCAGCTCCTCCACCCGCCCGTCGCCCAGCGAGAAGTCGCGGTTGAAGCGCTGCAGCCAGTCCACGTAGCGCCGCACCTCGTGGTCGAACACGGCGATGTTGCCGCTGGTCTGATAGGCGACGGTGATCTCGTTCCCGTTCTGGTGCAGCTTGTTGAGGATGCCCCCCATCGAGATCACGTCGTCGTCGGGGTGCGGGGAGAAGACGATGATGCGGCAGTCCTGCGGCAGCCGGCTCTTCCCGCGGATCTTGCTCAGCAGCCCGTTGAACACCTCGCCGTTCAGCGGCCCCGCGCTCCCGTAGCGCGCGACGAGGGAGGAGAGATGGTGCTCGCGGTAGTCCTCGGTGTCGAGCTTGAGGATCGACTTGTCCGTCACCTGGCTGAGCCAGATCACCGCCTCGGTCTCGCGCTGCCGGTCCCACCGCACCTCGCCCACGACCCACGGCGTCCTGATGCGCGTCAGGTCGGCCGCGGCCGCGGGGTCGAGGTAGAACGTCGCGTTGGGGTGATTCTGGAGATACGTCGCCGCGACATCCGGATCCGGCTCGCCCTCGACGGAGCGGCGGACGATGGCCGACTTGTGCTCGCCGGTGGCGACCAGCGCGATCTCGCGCGCCTCGAGGATCGAGGCCACGCCCATGGTGATGGCCTCGTGCGGGACGTTGTCCTCGCCGAAGAAGTCGGCCGCCGCGTCGCGCCGGGTAACCGTGTCGAGCGCGATCAGCCGCGTGCGGCTCTCCACGCCGGAGCCGGGCTCGTTGAAGCCGATGTGCCCGGTCTTGCCGATCCCCAGGATCTGGAAGTCGACGCCGCCGGCGTCGCGGATGGCCTCCTCGTACCAGCGGCAGAACTCCTCCACCTTCTCGCGCGGCACGTCGCCGGCGGGGATGTGGACGTTCTCGCGGGGGATGTTGATGTGGTCGAACAGGTTCTCCCACATGTACCGGACGTAGCTGTGGATGCTGTCCGGCGGCATGGGATAGTACTCGTCGAGGTTGAAGGTCACGACGTTGGCGAAGTCGAGCCCTTCGTCGCGGTGCAGCCGGATCAGCTCGCGGTAGATGCCGATGGGCGTGCTGCCGGTGGCCAGCCCCAGCACCGCCGGCCGCCCCGCCGCGTTGCAGTCGCGGATGATGGCGGCGATGCGCTCGGCGATGGTCCGGGCGATCTGGTCGTACTCGACGATGACGACGGGAACGCGCTCGCGGGTCTGCGCCATTGGGGGTCCCAGGTCGGGTTCTGCGTGATCTGACAACGGTTTCGCGGACCTTCCACGGGCTGCACGCATCGGGCCAGCGCCCGGGCACGGGCAGGCGGGAGACGGCCCGGAGATAAGAGTCCCGGCGCGGCGCGGACCCTTACTCATACCGGATTGGTCGAGTGACTGTGAATTCGATACCACGAATGGTGGAATCACACGGAGGGAACGGAGGGAACCCGGTCAGTCCTCCGTTACCTCCGTTCCCTCCGTGTGATTCGCTGCTGTTGAGATCACCTGGGAATGCACAACCAATATGCCGAAGGCGCCGTGCCGTGTCCGCCACCCCGCGCTGCGCGCGACCCTCCCCAGACCTGCCTGGGAGGAGGGTGGGTGAAGACTTCGGAATTCGCGCGTCGGCGACTGGCACGGGCGCGGTCTGCGGAGGCGCGCTCGGCCGTCGTCGCCGCGACTTCATCCGTCGAACGGGATCTCGCAGATGCAGACGCCCTGTGGGGTGCACCGGCCGGTCGCCTCCGGGTGGAACGTCTGGCAGTACGCCGTGCAGCCCGCGGTGGTGCAGAATCGGGCGGAATCGGCCTGCGCCGGTCCGGCCAGCGCCCGCTGCGCGCCGAAGCCGAGCGCGGCCGTGGCGGCGGCGGCCAGCACCGTCGCCCGGACGAGGTTCAGCGTCCTCTTCATGGCTCTCCTCCCACGTCGGATCTTGCCGCCACGTCCCGGCGGCTGGGGGACGGCGGGCCAGATCCCGCGGCCCGATCATTAATAAGCAGGTTTGAGATAAAACCCGCTGAAAATTTCTCCCTCCATGTCGTAAACGGCGTGCGACAGGCGACCGCCCCCGTCTTCGGGCCGATCAGCAGCGCGCCGAAGAGGCGCACTGCACCCGTTGGCGGCGGCGCGGCGGAGGGCCCGCCAGGCGCGGGCCAGACGTGGTCGACTCACGCGTGGTCGGCCTGACCATCGGCAGCAGGGGATGCGGGGCCGTCCCGCTACCGGCTCGAGTGATCGGCGGCAGCGAGCAACCAACCGTTCAGGGACATTCATGTCCCGGAGAGGCCCACCTGTCACAACCGCGGAACCGGCATCGAGGCTCCGTTCATCGAGGCGCGACAACGATTTCCGCATTCATCCGCGCGAGCGGCCTCCCGGTGCGGATGATGCCTACGGTAACACCGGACGCACGAGGACCTACCTACCCGCCTCGTCCACCTACCCCGAACCGTTCGACAGTTGCTGGATTCCAAGGAAAAGGACGCGCCGGGCCATTCCCGGGTTCGGTTCACGGTCGGGTGACGAAGACCGTAGACACCGCGGGCCGGGACTGTAAATCCTGACAATCATTTCAGAAGTCATCAGGACACGACCATTCAGCATGACGAGGGGCAACTGTCATCGCTCTCGTATTGCTGCCACGTCCTTACCTTTCATCAGGAGGACTACAGTCATGCGTGTAACTGCCACCCGTGCACCGCAGGGAGTCGTCTGCAATGGCCAGCCTTCGCGGCCGGCAGAAGCAAACGGAGTTACCGTGATCGTGCAGGAAACCGCCGATGAAGTCGTGCGGGGAATCATCACCGCAACCGTCTATGAGCTCGACAGCATTGATACCCTTATCCTGGATGGGATCGACCTGAGACGAATTTTTCCGCCCTATTCTCATCAGGTCAGTCCTCTTCCTCCGTTGCATCCCCTGCCGGGGAGCATTCACGGTGCGCTTCCCGCGGACATGCAGAGCCGGGGGCCCATGCTCGATCGCGGAGGAGACTCCGAGAGACGGGCTCTCCCGGCGGGTGCACATCCCGACGCGGTGCGGTGGGCCAGCCTCAACCCTTATCTCAGTCCCTCCCCCAATACGCGGTTTTCGATCCAGCGGTGCATCGGATTTGGAAGCCACTGGACTAGTTTGGCTCGCTGGATCCAGTATGTTCTGCCCCGGGTGCCACATGGCAACGTCCAGAGTATTTCGGCGCCGCCATTGCCGTCCCGAGCGCATTGACGGAATGGGAACAGGGAGTTGTCGAAGGAGTCGTGCATGTCCGAATCCACTGCATCGACCCGGGTTTCGTCGGCCTGCGGGCGGGAGCACTCCCCGCTCACCTCGCCGATGCTCGACGATCCTCGGCCGTTCTTCGCGCGCGCCCGCCGTGAGGAGCCCGTCTTCTGGAGCGAGTCGCTCGGCCTCTGGGTGGTGACCCGCTACGACGACGTCTGCGCCGTCGCGCGGGACGCAGCGCGGTTCTCGTCCGTCGATTCGATCACGCCCAGGCCCAGCACCGATCCTCCCCCGCCGGAGCTGCTCGCCGAGCTGGTCAAGGGCTTTCCGATGCTCCCGAGCCTGGTGACCAGCGATCCGCCCGCGCACACCCAGGCGCGGGCCCTCGTCACCCGCGCCCTCTCGCTCCGCCGGCTGGCCGCGTTCGAGCCGGTCCTCCGCGAGATCGCGGAAGGGCTGGTGGAGACGTTCGCCGCGCACGGCCGGGTGGAGCTGGTGGAGGCGTTCGCCATCGCCCTGCCGGGGAACTTCATCATCGACCTGCTCGGCCTGCCGAAGGAGGACCTCGCGCAGGTCAACCACTGGCAGACCGACAGCACCGAGATCTTCGCCATGCAGAAGCCGCTCGCGCAGCTCGTCGAGCACGCGCGCGGCTTCGTCGCGTTCCAGCACTACCTCGCTGCGGCCATCGAGGAGCGGCGCGCGAGGCCCCGCGACGACGCCCTCACCGACATCGTCGCCGGCGCGGACGCGCTCGACCGGCCGTTCGAGATGCCCGAGCTCATCAACATGCTCCTCCAGGTGATCTTCGCCGGCTACGAGACGGCGGCCGGCCTCATCGCCGCCGGCGCCTACCAGCTCGCGCTCGATCCGGAGCTCTTTTCCGCGGCGCGGAACGACCCGGCGGTCATCCCGCCGCTCGTCGAAGAGGTGCTCCGCACGGCCTCGCCGATCCACGCCATGTACCGCACCGCGAACGAGGACGTGCAGCTCGGCGGCGTGCGGATCCGGAAGGGCGACCGCCTGCAGATCGCGTACATCTCGGCCAACCACGACGAGCGCCGCTTCGAGGACCCGCACCGCTTCGACATCCACCGCACCACGCCGCACCTCGCGTTCGGGCACGGGATCCACTACTGCATCGGCGCCCCGCTCGCGCGGCTGGAGGGCCGCATCGCGCTGGAGGTGCTGACGCAGCGCCTGCCGAACCTGCGCCTGGTGCCGGACCAGAAGCTCTCCTGGTTCCCCAGCGCCACCGCCCGGCGCCTCGAATCTCTCGAGCTCGCGTGGGACCTCGGACCCGCAAATCGGCGCGCCTGATAGCAGATCCCCAAAAAGACCTGGCACGCAGGGCAGCAGAGGCAGCGGAGGTGAGTTCTCTGCTGCCTCTGCTGCTCTGCGTGAGACCTGTTGTTTTTTCAGGCTGCAGGGATGCGGGCTGTATATGCTTTGGACCAATGACAAGCTTGCGCGCCGGCCCCGGACTCCTGACCCTTGTGTCGTCAGGCCGCGACCCGAATTGCGCTCAGCCAGCGTCCTCGGCGACCCGGTCCTCGTTCTCGGTCGGGCGCCGCCAGTGCCCCATCCGCGGAGGTGGCTATGAAGACCCATCGAACCCTCGTGGCCCTTACGATGGCGAATCTCGTGCTGCTCCTTTTCAATCTCGCAGAACGAGTACGCCCGGCCATGGCGCAGGACGAGCTGCCCGTGCTTCGCGGGCGTGGGCTCGAGATCGTCGACGCACGTGGCCGCGTGCGGGCCAGCATCAGCGTTCTGCCACCCAGTGCATCGGAGGCGGGACGTGGATCGTCGGAAACCGTGCTCCTTCGCCTGATCACCGAGCGCGGCCGCCCGTCGGTCAAGATCGGCGCCTCCGAGATCCAGTCGGGGCTCAGCTTTGCCGGACCCACGGGGACGCGAGAGACCTACGTGATCCTCGAGGCCCGGGGTACGAGCCCTTCGATGAAGCTGCACGCCGAAGACGGCCACGAGCAGATCTTGAGGCCGTGAAGGCCGTGCGCGCTCGTCTCGCGTGATCGGCCCGACGAGCCGTTGCAGCTGATGAGGCGGCGTGCGTCGTGGGGTGCGCGGTTCCCCGTGCCGGCCGGCGTCGCGGAGGATCCCGTGCGCTCTCCGACCTTTCGATTTCTCGCGTGGCTCGCCCCGCGGAGTGGGGGTGCGCGCCGGCGGAGCGGGGCGCGGCCAGCCGCCTGACAAACGGCTGCAGGGGATGCGGGGTCGTCCATGATTTCGCGGACAAGGCCCATGAGCGGCCCCGCACCCCCGAGGCACATTCCCCTGGGCTGCCTGCGAGCGCTTCCACATTGGTGGCATGCCGTTGCGAAATCGTCACCTTTCTCCGAGGGCTGACCCATGCAGACAGCAGCTACGTGCGAGTCCATCGAGCGGCTCAGGGAGGCAAACGACAGCCTCAAGGTTGTTGTCAACAGCCTCCGGCAGGCGAATAGTCTGCCCGAAGGGATAAACACTGCGATTGTCGCGGTGGGAGCAGTCATGGCAATGGTTGGCGGGCTATGGCTCGTGCATGCCCACCTTCGCAGTCGATCCTTTGAAGCAAACTCGCTGAAGGCATTGGGACTGATACTTTTCCTCCCGACCCTGTTGATGATTTCCGTTCTGAACGACAGGCTCCAATCGGAGGCGCTTGCGGCACTCCTGGGCACGGTCGCTGGCTATGTTCTGTCACAGGCCCGGCCCAGGAATGATCTTGAGCCGCGATCCAGGGATGATTCTGCACCACCATCGAAGCCGGAAGCCGGCGTGTGAACCTGCGATGGGTTGGTCGTTCCCGGAGAACCATGGAGTGGCGAGTGCGGGACCGTCCATGATTTCGCGGGCAAGGCCATGAGCGGCCCCGCGCCCCTGACCTCCTGGCCAGGGAAAAGAAAGGAGGTGATGAAGGATGAAATGAAGAACGAGGAATGACAGAAGTCGAAAGTCATGCCGGATCCCTCATTTCGCATCAGTAACAACGTAAGGAGACGACAATGGCCACGCTGGAACTGAAGACGCTGCGTTGTATCCGCAAGCAGGACGTCACGGGCAAGGACGAACCGCGCATCAAGGTGGACGGCGTTCCGGTCTGGAACGGGGTCGTGGCGAAGGACGGTTCGGTCGAAATCGGCGTGACCGTCCCGTTCGAGGACCAGGTCCCCGTGATCGCGGAGGAGATGAACAACACCAAGCCCAAGCAGATCGGGGCCGCCGTCATCGTGCGCGAGAGCGGGAACCCGAAGTTCATGACCTTCAAGACGTCGGGCGCCTGGTACGAGGTCGACTTCGAGGTGACGGAGCCTTGAAGGTGCCAGACACCGGGCATGCAGCGGACGTCGGCATATCCCCACGAACGGTCGGCAACCCGGGCTGAGTTCCGCGCAGGGATTGGGTACCCAGCCCGGCCGCGTCACTGATGTCGGCCGCCAGGCCGCTCGGCGAATCGTCGGCAGCCGCAGGGAGATCCCTCCTGCGGCTGCCGTGTGTCGAGCGCGGGATCCGCAGTTCCAAGGAGCGACGCCAGAGCTCCCTGACCGGATCCATGATCGGGCGCGGGACCCTGGCTTCCAGCCGCTGACGGGCCTTCGTTATCCTATCCGCGTCCGCGACCGGCGCGTATTTTCCGGCCTCGCCGGTCGTGAGAAGCCGATGTGCCGTCAGCCTCCACGCTCGATGTGACATGCTGAGAATCTCGTACCTTGCTGCTCTGTTGATCGTCGTGTGCTCGGGCTCCCTTCGCGCTCAGGCTCCAGCCTGGAAGTGGACATCGACCGCCACGACACCGTGGGACCTGTCTCCCCCGAGCGCGGCAGCCGCCCCATCCCGGCCGGCTCGGATCGGCTGAGCCAGGCCTGAAAACTTCTTTCGGCCGATACCGCTGATTTTCGCGCAGCCGCTGTTCCCGACGACGATGATCCGGATCTGAGGAAGGAGCCAAGATGCCGAAGGAGCTCCCCGGAGCGGTGCCCGAGATTCCCGTGAGCGACATGGAAGCCGCTCTCGCGTACTACAAGGACTGCCTGGGCTTCAGCGTCGACTGGGGCGGCAAGGATGGCGGCATAGCGGGTGTCTCCCGGGGGCAATGCCGGATCTTCCTCACTGACCATCCTTTCCGAGCGCAGCATGGAAATTCGTCCCCTGTCGTCACGTGGCTGAACCTCGACAGCAAAGCCGCGGTCGACGCACAGCACGAAGAGTGGAAGGTGAGCGGCGCCACGATCATGTCCCCACCAGAGTCGAAGCCGTGGATGCTCCACGAGTTCACCGCCGTCGACCTGGATGGCAACGTGTTCCGGGTCTTCTACGACTTCTCGAGAGACAGCGACGCCTGACCCTCCCATCGAGCGGACAGACCCGGGGGAGGGGGGCAGGGAGGTCTGAGTGAGTGAGAGTCTACCGCGACTTGAGGTCAGACGCCGATCGGGGAGCGAGCCGTTCACCTGCGGTGGCGCGCCGACCGACTTCAACCTGCTCGGTTTCTGGCAGTGGGCGAGCTCGGATCTCGCGAGCAATGTCCTGCGCGGCGTACTCGCTGAATATCTCGTGGCCCAGGCCCTTGGTGTGGCCTCCGGTCTCCGTGACCCGTGGCAGGCATACGACCTCGTAAGCCCCGGCGGGCTCACGATCGAGGTCAAGTCGGCGGCCTACCTCCAGAGCTGGTGGCAGCGCTCGCACTCGGCCATCAACTTCACCGTCCGGGAGACGCGCGCCTGGAGCGCGGAGACGAACGCGCTGGCATCCACGGCACAACGGCAGGCTGCGCTCTACGTTTTCGCCCTTCTCGGCCATCTCGACAAGCCGACGCTCAACCCACTCGACCTCGACCAATGGGAGTTCTACCTGGTCCCGTCGCGGACACTCACCGAGCAGGTCGGAGCGGCGAAGCAGTTGAGCCTCAAGCGCCTCCTCGCACTGGGTCCGGACAAGGCAGGATTTAGCGAGTTGGGCGCCGCGATCCGGCGGTTCGAACGCGAGTTGCTGCCCGCGCCCACCTGACAACCGGCTGCAGCCTGACCACGCGCCGAAGGTGACGTGCAGCCACGCATCTGCGCGCGCCTTGCTGTTCATCGTCAGGCGCTCCTCCTGCGGAGGCGACCATGCAAAGCCTCTCCGACAGCCTCTTTCGCACCTCCGAGCTCATCCGCTACGTGGCGCTCTACCAGCACGGGCAGCTCCACCTCGCGGAGCGTCCCGGCCTCCGCGCGCCGAGCGCCTCGGAGTCCGACCGCTACGAAGAGCTCATCGTGAACCCGGCCGTGCTGGTGCTGACGCGGCAGCGAGGCGAGATCGACTGCGGCGGCCTGGAGTACGTGCTGATCCGGTACGGCAGCTTCTTCCAGCTGGTGCACGCGATCCCCGGCGGCCACCTTTCGGTGGCGTTCGAGCCGGAGGCCAACCCGCTGACGCTGCTGGACGGTGTACGGAGAATCGCCGCGGAGCATGGTCTACGACTCGGCGGCTCGGAAGATCGCGCCCCACCATCGAAGTAGCCGCGAGCGAAGCGAGCCCCCGTCCCTCCCCCAGGCTGTTTTGGGGGAGGGACAGGCGCGAAGCGCCAGGGAGAGGGCATCGGCGGCGCGGGCCGCTGGAGATCGCGCCGAGACGCGTCTCCTTACCGCCCCCGCGCCTCCCAGTCGATCAGCGGCGCGTCGAGGATCGCGCTCTGCACGGCGTCGGCGACGGCGCGGCGGAGCGCGGTGTGCTTCTGGTTGTCGCTCGTGGGGTTCACGCGGTTGGTGAGGATGACCACGAACAGCCCGCGCTCGGGATCGATCCAGATGGACGTGCCCGTGTAGCCGGTGTGCCCGAA
Source organism: Longimicrobium sp. (assembly GCA_036377595.1). Lineage (NCBI taxonomy): Bacteria > Pseudomonadati > Gemmatimonadota > Longimicrobiia > Longimicrobiales > Longimicrobiaceae > Longimicrobium > Longimicrobium sp. The sequence goes on from DASUYB010000170.1 coordinate 12,488, forward strand.
GCTGCGCGGGCCGAAGTAGCGCCCGGCCGACGAGTTGTTCGACGGCGTGTCCCACCCCAGCGCGCGGCTGCTGCGCGGGAACTCGGGCGACGTCCACCGCGCCACCGTGGCGGGGCGGAGGATGCGCGCGCCGCCGTACTCGCCGCCGTTCAGCAGCATCTGCGCGAACACGGCCATGTCGCGCGCGCTGCTGAACAGCCCCGCGTGCCCCGCCACGCCGCCCATCGCCCACGCGTTGGGGTCGTGCACCTCGCCCCAGATGTGCCCGCGCGCCGAGTCCACCTCCGTCATCGCGATGCGCGGCCGCAGCGACGGGTCGGGGCGGAAGCGCGAGTCGCGCATCCCCAGCGGCTGGAAGATGCGCTCGGCGGCGAAGCGGTCCAGCGGCTCGCCGGTGATGCGCTCGACCACCAGCCCCGCCAGCACCAGGTCCCAGTCGCTGTAGATGGTCTGCGTGCCGGGCGCGTACCGGAGCGGCCGCGCGGAGATCTGCTCGAGGTACTGCTCGCGCCCGCGGAACTGGCGGTGCAGCGGCGCGAACGCCTCGAAGCCGCCACGGTGCGTCAGGATCTGGCGCACGGTGATGTGCTGCTTGGCCGTGTCCGCCAGCCCGGGGAGATACCAGCTCACGCGCTGGTCCAGGTCCAGCCGCCCCTCCTGCTCCAGGATCGCCGCCGCCGTCGTGGTGGCGACGACCTTGGTGACGGACGCCATGTCGAAGAGCGTGCTGTCCGTCACCGGCGGCGAGCCGGGCGCCCAGTCGATGGCGCCGTAGCCGCGCAGGTGCAGCAACCGCCCCCATCGCCCCACGGCGATGGCGATCCCGCTGGCCGCGTGGTCGGCGATCGCCGCGTTCGCCAGCGAATCCAGCCGCGCTGGCAGCCCCGCCTCCATCCCCACCTCCCCAGGCGCCGCGCCCACGAGCGTGCCCACGGGCGCCATCCGCGCGGGCGCAGGGGGAGCGGGCGGCAGAACGGGCACAGGCGCGACGGCCGGCCGCGGCGTACACGCGGCGAGCGCGGAGATGGAGATGACGAGCAGTGGGAAATGTCTCACGATTCAGTTGGATGCTGGTGCGTTCGCCCGCCGGGTGGGCCCTCTCCCTGGCGCTTCGCGCCTGTCCCTCCCCCAAAACCAACTGGGGGAGGGACCTGGGCTCGCTTCGCTCGCGGCTGGTTCGATCGCACGCCGAAGCCCGTCGCGCCACCGAAATATCGCTCGTCCGATAGTCGTCCGCGAAAGGCGCACCTAGCGTGGTTGTTGCCGCGATCGTGCGCCGACAACACGCGACTCCTGCGAGATCACACATTCCGCAGCACGCGGCACGGGTTCCCCGCGGCGACGACGTTCGGCGGCAGGTCGCGCGTCACCACGCTGCCCGCGCCGACCACCGTGTTCGCGCCGATGGTGACACCGGGAAGCAGGATCGAACCGCCGCCGATCCACACGTTGTCACCGACGGTGACGGGCCGCGCCCACTCCACGCCCGCGCGGCGCAGCTCCGGCTCGACGGGATGGCCGGCCGTGTAGATCTGCACCGCCGGCCCGATCTGCACGTCCGCGCCGAGGGTGACGAGGTTGCAGTCCAGGAACACGCAGTCGTAGTTGACGAAGGTGTTCCGCCCCATCCGCACGTTGTAGCCGTAGTCGCAGCGGAACGACGGCATCACCATGCACCCCTCGCCCAGCCCGCCGAACAGCTCGCGCAGCACCGCCGCGCCCGCCGCGGCATCCTCGCCCGCGACGGCGTTGAAGCGCGTCACCAGCCGCAGCGCCCGCCCCCGCTCGGCGACGAGCTCGGGGTCCGTCGCGCGGTACGGCTCGCCCGCGAGCATCTTCTCCTTCTCCGTCATCCCCTCACCCGCCCTCAGAGAGCCGATCCAGGCAGCTGCGAGCGAAGCGAGCCCAGGTCCCTCCCCCAGTCGGTTTTGGGGGAGGGACAGGCGCGAAGCGCCAGGGAGAGGGCGCCGCGCGGCGGCCGCGCCGGCTCTTCTCCCTTGGGCGCTCCCATCTCGGGCTCCCCTACCTCCCCGCCCGCATGATCCCCGTCCCCCGTGCCACGCCCGCCATGATCGTTACCGGCAGGCGGCCGCCGATGGGCGCCTGGCCCAGCAGCGCGCGGGCGGCGGCCTCCTGGCAGACGGCCTCGGGGCCCCATGCCAGCACGTACGCGGGGACGGAAGGGAACGCGCGCAGCAGGTACGGACTGCCGAAGGATACGACCACCACCGCCCGCCCCGATCGCGCCAGCGACTCCACGAACGCGCTGAAGCCGCCGCCGGCCTCCACCGAGCCGCGGTACTGCACGGGATTGACGTACGCGGAGATCACGACCACGTCCGCCGCGCCCGCGCGCTGGCGCAGCACCGCGAACTCCGCCGCGCCGGTGCGGCTGGTCACGCGCGCGGCCTGAACGGCGCGGCCCCCGCCGGCCAGCGTGGCGTTGAACGCGCCGCCCGTCGTCCCCCCGTCCGCGTAGGTGATGGAGAGGATGCTCCGCGCGCCGGCGGCGAACGGCACCAGCCCCCTGGCGTCACGCACGAGCGTGATGGAGCGCTGCGCCACCTCCGCGGCCAAGCGCCGGTGCTGCGTGGCGCCGACGGTGCGCTGCATCGCCGCCGGGTCAGCGATGCGCTGGTCCTGCAGCCGCAGGCGCGACTTGGCGGCCAGGATGCGCCGCACCGACTCGTCGATCCGCGCTTCCGTGATCCGCCCGTCGCGAACGGCGCGCTCCACCGCGTCCAGCACGCCGGGGATGTCCTCGGGCTGCAGCAGGATGTCGGCGCCGGCCTGGATCGCGCGCACGGCCGCATCCCCCTGCCCGTAGCGGCTGGTCAGCCCGCGCATGTTGAACGCGTCGGTGGAGACCAGGCCGCGGAAGCCCATCTCGCCGCGCAGGATCTGCCCCGTCACCTTCGGGCTGATGGACGACGGCACCTCGTCGCCCGCCACGTTGGGGACGGCGATGTGCGCCACGAGCATCCCGTCCATCCCCGCGGCGATGGCGGTGCGGAAGGGCGGCAGGTCCACCGCGTCCAGCCGCGCGCGGTTCGCGCCGACGGTCGGAAGCGACATGTGCGAGTCCGTATGCGTGTCGCCGTGTCCCGGAAAGTGCTTCCCCATGGCCAGCAGCCCGCCCGCGTGCACCCCGCGCACGTAGTCCGCCGCGAAGCGCCCGACCGACACCGGGTCCTCGCCAAAGGAGCGGGTGTTGATGATGGGGTTCTGGGGATTGGAGTTGACGTCCAGCACGGGCGAGAGCGTCATCCCCAGCCCCACGGCGCGCCCTTCGAGCCCGATCACCTTCCCCACCTCGAACGCCAGCGAATCCGAACCGGTCGCCGCGAGGCCCATTACGGGCGGGAAGTCGGTCCCCGTCCCCAGCAGCCGCATCCCCGGCCCGCTCTCCAGGTCGCTGACCATCAGCAGCGGCACGCGGGCGCGGCGCTGCAGCGCGTTCAGCTTTCCCGCCAGCTCGCCGGGCGCGCCGTTGGAGATGATGAAGCCGCCCACGCGGTCGCGCTCCACCCAGCGGTAGGGCTGCGCCATCTCCGCCGAGCCCTCGCCGGAGAAGCGGCCGCTGATCCACGCCAGGATCATCTGCCCGGCCTTCTCGCGCACCGAAAGCGAACGGAGCGTGCGCTCCACCCACTCGTCGTTCGCGGGCGCCACCGCGGACCAGCGCGGCGGCGGCGTGTGCGCCGGTTTGGTGACGACGGTGGCGGCTTCGGCGCGCGCCAGCATGGGCGCGGGCGCCGGCTGTCCGGCCGAGCACGCCAGGAGCGCGGCGGCCGCCAGGGACCAGGTGCGGAGTCGGGTCGGCAACGTGTTCACTGAACGGGTGTGAGCCGGAATCTGAACGCCCGGTGAACGTCCAGTCAAACGCGGTGCCACCGCACGAACCCGGCCGGCCGCACGTAAGTCGTTGGGGTGATTGGGGGATGGCGATTGGATCGGACGTGCACGCGGGGTGCGGTGGAGCACGAGGGAGCGGGGGCGGTTGAAACCGCGGCAACGACCACACGAAGTCCGCCTTCGCGGACTACCAGCATCGGCGCGACGGCGATGGAGGTGCGCGCGACCAGTATCTGCGTATGTTTGGCGCGCCGGACTGCACGACGCGATCGAAGCAGCCGCGAGCGAAGCGAGCCCCCGTCCCTCCCCCAGTCGGTTTTGGGGGAGGGACAGGCGCGAAGCGCCAGGGAGAGGGCCCCGCCCGGCGGACGCACGGCGACGAATCCCGACCTCTCGCAATCGACGAATCTCGATGTCATCGATCCCGAACCCGACGCTCCAGCTTACGCCGGAGGAGATGCGTGCCCTCGGCTACCGCGTGGTGGACGCCATCGTCGACCACCTCGCGCACCTGCACGAGCGGCCCGTGGCCGGCGGCGCCACCCGGGCGGAGATGGAAGCGCGGCTGCGCGAGCCGGCGCCGGAGGAAGGCGCCGGCTGGGAAGCGGCGCTCGAGCGTGCCCGCCACGACGTGTTCGGGCCGATGGGGCACATCGACCACCCGCGCTTCTTCGCCTACGTCCCCGGCCCGGCGAACTTCGTCGGCGCCATGGCCGACGCGCTGGCCAGCGGGATGAACCCCTTCGCCGGGGCGTGGGCGGTCGCCGCGGGGCCGGCCGAGACGGAGCTGGTGACGGTAGACTGGCTGCGGCAGATCTGCGGGCTCCCCGACGGCGCCGGCGGCGCGTTCGTCAGCGGCGGCTCGATGGCCAACCTCACCGCGCTGGCGGTGGCGCGGCAGCAGCGCTTCGGCGCGGGCGACTTCTCGCGCGCGGTGATCTACGCGTCGGACCAGACGCACTCGTCCGTGGCGCGAGGAGCGCGCGTCCTCGGCTTCGCGCCCGAGCGGCTGCGGCTGCTGCCGTCGGCCGGCGACTGCCGCCTCGATCTCCATGCGCTGGCGGAGGCGATGGCGCGGGACCGCCGCGACGGGCTGGTCCCCTTCTGCGTGGTGGCCAACGCGGGAACGACGAACACGGGCGCCGTCGATCCCCTCCCCGGGATCGCGGAGATCTGCCGCGCGGCCGGCGTGTGGATGCACGTCGACGGCGCGTACGGCGCGGCGGCGGCGCTCACCGCGCCGGGCCGTGAACTGCTGCGCGGGCTGGGGGAGGCCGATTCGGTGTCGCTGGACGCGCACAAGTGGCTCTTCCAGCCCGTCGAGTGCGGGGTCGTCCTCGTCCGCCACGCGTGGGCCCTGCGCGACACCTTCCGCGAGGTTCCCGAATACCTGAAGGACAGCGACCTCTCCGCCGAGGAGGTCAACTTCCGCGACTGGGGCGTGCAGCTGACCCGCGGCTTCCGCGCGTTCAAGCTCTGGCTGTCGATCCAGGCGTTCGGCCTGGGCGCATTCCGAGCGGCCGTCGATTGGGGAATCCGCCAGGCGGAGATCGCCGAGGAGGCGCTCCGTGCCTCGCCGGAGTGGGAGATCGTCACTCCCGCGCAGCTCGGCATCGTCACCTTCCGCCGCGTCGCCGCGGGGATGGACGGCGGCGCCATCGACGCGCTGCAGCGACGCATCGCCGCGGAGATGGTGCGCAGCGGCTGGGCGATGCTGAGCACCACCGTTCTCCGCGGCTCTGCCGTGCTGCGCCTGTGCACCATCAATCCCCGCACGACGGAGGGGGACGTGCGCGAGACCGTCCGCCGCCTGGGCGAGATCGCGCGCGCCGCCGCCGGGTGACGGTCAGAATCCCCATCCCCCGCCCCGTTCCACCACGAACCATCTTCCTTCCACCGGGCCACATCGCCATGCGCACACTGACCAGGATCTTCGCGGTGCTCGCGCCGCTCCTGCTCGCCGGATGCAGCAAGGACGCGGGCAGCTCCCTCGAGCGCGAGCAGGTCGTCGACCTGGACGTCCCCGCCGAGGCGCCCAAACCCGGGGGCACGGCCAGTCCGGCGACGCCCGCGGACGTCGCCAGGCAGGTCGGGCAGGGCGGCGCCCGGCCCGACACGGCCGGCGGCCCGCCGACCGCGCCGGGCACCGACAGCGTGATCCCGCAAATGATCATCCGCGAGGGCACGGCCACGGTGCGGGTGGACTCGCTGGAGATCGCCATCGCGCAGGTGCAGCAGCTGGCGCAGCGGCTGGGCGGCTACGTGGCCAACACGAGCATGCGGACCGGCGCGGAGAACGCGCGCGAGGCCTCTCTGGAGCTGAAGATCCCCAGCGCGCGGTGGGACCAGGCGCTGGGCGGACTGAAGCCGGTCGGCAAGCTGGAGTCGCAGCAGACCAGCACCGAGGACGTGGGCGAGGAGTACGTGGACGTGACCGCGCGGATGCAGAACGCGCGGCGGCTGGAGGAGCGGCTGGTGACGCTGCTCGCGACGCGAACGGGCCGGCTGGAGGACGTGCTGGCGGTGGAGCGCGAGCTGGCGCGCGTGCGCGAGGAGATCGAGCGCTACGAGGGCCGCCTGCGCTACCTGCGCAGCCGTGTCTCCATGAGCACGCTCACCGTGGTCCTGCACGAGCGCTACCCGGTGCTGAGCCCGGGGCACAACCCGATCGTGGACGCGTTTGCCGAGGCGTGGCGGAACTTCGTGGGCTTCCTGGCCGGGTTCATCGCCATGCTGGGATGGCTGGTGCCGCTGGTGCTGGTGCTCGGCGCCATCCTCTGGGTGCTGCGCTGGTTCTGGCGCCGCGCCGGCCGCAACCGAGCGCCCGACGCGCACGGACCCGGCCTGTTCGGCCGTCACCGCGGCCCGCCGCCGGCACCGCCCGCCGCGCCGCCAGCAGGCCCGCCGCCGGCGCCGTAGCACTCGGCGTGGGGGAGGGGTTCGGAGCGGCGAGGATGAATCCTGCCCGCCAGAGGTGGCCCCCTCCCCGGCCCTCCCCCGCTGCGCAGGGGAGGGGAGAACAGCAACTAACCGCGGCGCTGGGTTGCAGTTACCTCTCCCAGCAGTTTGGGAGAGGTCGAAAAACGGAGTGGTCGAGACGGCTGTTTTGTCTCGACCACTCCGTTTTTCGGGTGAGGGCCTCGCCGAGGCGCGGCCCTCACTCAGCACTCAGCACTGCAGTTTACGCCCGCACCGCCTGCACCTCGACCGAGATCTTGATCTCGTTGCCGACCAGGATCCCACCCGTCTCGAGCGCCTGGTTCCAGGTGAGGCCGAAGTCGCGGCGGTCGATCTTGCCGGTGGCGCTGAAGCTCACGCGCTCGCCGCCCCACGGGTCCTTGCCGCGGCCGTCGTACGTCACCTCGAGCGTCACCGGGCGCGTGGTGCCGCGGATGGTCAGGTCGCCGGTGAGCTGGAAGGTGTCGCCGACACGGTCCACCGCGCCCTCCACCTTCGTGCTGGTGAAGGTGATCTTCCCGAAGTTCTCGGCGTCCAGGAAGTCGGCCGAGCGCAGGTGGTCGTCGCGCTGGCCCACGCCGGTGTTGATGCTGGCCACGCCCAGCTCGGCCGTCGCGAACGAGCGGTCGGGGCTGGTCTCGTCCATGTGGATCTCGCCCGCCACGTCCGTGAAGCGGCCCTTCACCGTCGTGATCATCATGTGCTTCGTCGAGAACTCGACGAGGCTGTGGGTCGGGTCGATGTTCCAGGTCGTCACGGTCGTCGGGTTCGTGGTGGTGGTCATGGTTCGCATCTCCAGAGTGAGTATCTTGTTGCCTAGATATCAGGGAACGAAAGAAACCATCATGGCTGGTCCTGGGCGTGCTGCCCCAGGCGCTTGAGCAGCGCGGTCATCGTGCGCTGCTCTTCCTGCGTGAGTCCCGCCATCGCCGCCTCGACCACCGCGGCATGGTCGGGAAACACCCCGTCGATGAGGGCGTGTCCCTCGTCGGTGAGCTCCACGTAGAGGGCCCGCCGGTCGGT
>DASUYB010000171.1 GCA_036377595.1 Longimicrobium sp.
GGGCTCGGAGATGTGCTCGATGGCGTCGCTCACGCGGTGCTCGCCGCGGTCGCTGTCGATGTCGCGCACCACGTCGGCCTGCGCCACGATCCCCACCAGCCGCCCCTCGCGGTCGGTGATCGGCACGCGCCGCACCTGCTCGCGCTCCATCACCCGCAGGATGTCGCCCACCGTGTCGTTCTTGTTGCAGCTCTCGACCTCGGTGGTCATCACCACGCTCACCTTCGTGCTGCGCGCGTCCATCCCCTCGGCCACGGCGCGGATGGCGATGTCGCGGTCGGTCACCACGCCCTTGAGCCGCCGGGTCTGCTCGTTGTCGACCACGGGGATGATGCCCACGTCCAGGTCGCGCATCTTGGCCGCGGCGTCGGCCAGCGAGCTCTCGGGCGTCACGCACTCGGGGTTGTCGGTCATGATGTCGGCCGCGCGCAGCCGCCGCGTCTCGTCCTGCTGCTGCGACCCGCCGCCGCTCCAGCCGCCCGTTCCCCCGCCCATCCCCGTCCCCCCGCGGAGCGAGCCGCCCCGGCCGGTGCCGGTGTCGCGCGCGCCCCAGTCGCTCCCCATCCCGCCGCCGCCCGTCTCGAAGTCGCGCTCCGAGCCGCCGCCGCGGCCGTACTCGTATCCCCCGCCGCCGTAGCCGCCGCCCTGGAAGCCGCCGGAGTAGTCGCGCCCCTGGCCGCCGGAGTAGCCGCCGCCGGTGTCGTAGCCGTAGCTGGCGCCGCTCAGGTAGTCGCCGCCGTAGCCGCGGGAGAGGCCGCCGCTGCGCCAACTGCCGGTATTGCCGGCCCAGCCGGTGCCGTAGTCCACGTCGTAGCTGCCGCCGCCCGTGCCGAAGCCGCTGCGGCCGCGGTGGTAGCTTCCGCCCCAGTCGCCCTGGTCCTGGGCGTCCGACCCCATCCCGCCGTACTCGCCGCCGCCCCAGCGGCCGCCGCTCCAGCCCTGCCCACCGCGACGATGCGTGCCGAACTGGTCGGCACCGCCGTAGAAGCCGGTTCCCCCGCCGCCCATCCCCTCGTCCCCGCGCATGCCCCACCGGTCGCGGTCGAAATCCCGTCCGTACCGTGCCATGCTCAGCCTCCCTCGCTTGGGTGATACACGGCGCTTGGCGCCGCCCGGCGTGCTCATCCCCCCGGCATCCCGACGCCGGTTGGAAGGGGCTTCGGGAGGTGCAAGATGCGCACCCCTGAGGCGTGATCGGCGGTTGAAAAGGACGGATCTCACGCGGAGACGCGGAGTCGCGGAGAGACCTGCCGCGCCTTGCCGTGGGGATCGATTCAGCGAGGATCGGCGCGGTGCTGGCGGGTGACGAGGATGACGAGGCCGATCACCCCGATGGCCGCGAAGCTGAACCACTGCACCGCGTAGCTCAGGTGCGGGCCGTTGTCCAGCACGGGGCGGGGGACGCGGACCGGTGTCCGCCCGGTCGCCGGACCGGAGCCGGGGAGCTGCTGCACGTACAGCGGGAGGAGGGGGCGGGGATACCGCGGCCCGAGCGCGTTCAGGTCCAGCCGCCGGTAGGTGGTGACGGCTTTCCCGTTGACGATCGTCGTCGCCGCGTGGCCGACGCGGTTGGTGTTCCGCGGCACCTCCATCAGGATGCCGGTGACCGTGCGCACGCCCGGCTCCGCGAACGGCGCCGCGTCCACCGTGGCCGCGTCGGGCGACGGCACCCAGCCGCGGTTCACCAGCACGGCCTGCGGCACGTGGGGGACAAGCATCGGCGTGACGATGTGGACGCCCGGTGCGCCCTCGCTCGCGCGGCCGCGGAGGATCACCTCGCCGGACGCGTCGTAGGTGCCGGTGACGCGGACGGTGCGGTTGATGAACCGCGCGGGCTCGCGCGCGACCTCCGCCGCGGTCGCCGAGTCGAGGACCAGCGCCGGCATCCGCTGGGCGGCCTCGATGGCGTGGTTGCGCGCCTTGCGCTGCTTCAGCCGGTCGAGCTGCCAGAAGCCCAGGCGCACGCACACGGCGCACATCGCCAGGATGAACGCGGCGGCCAGCACGCCGCGGAGGGTCGGTCGCATCAGCGGGTCGGTCGAGATCGATGGAGATCGGGATCGCGTGCGGGCGCCAATCTACCATCCCCGCGGGGCGGCGGCACACCGAAACCGGCATCACCCGCGCAACGTACCCATCTGCATGACGGATCCTGAGCATTGCCCGGGTCGGCGGCACGGCGGCAACATCCTCGCTTCGATACGCGACTGGTACGCGGAAAGCTGGGGTTGGAGCCCGTTCGACTGGATGGGCGCGATCCTCGGGGTCGCCCTCTGCACCCTCTGGCACATGGCGATGCCCCCCGGGCCGTCGAGCTGCCGCCCGACGTTCGAACCCGCGCCCACCGCGGTCGCCGCGACCAGGGCGGACAGTGTGGTCGCCGGTTCGCGGCCCGGCCGGGTCTGCCCGGACCTGCGGCACAGATTCGCGCTCCGCTGAACGCGATCCGCCCCTCGCCCAGGAACCGGGCGAGGGGCGGATCTTCATCATGCGGCGATCAGGCGATCAGCTCTGCGTCCACGTGCGGGTGACGTCGATCGTCTGGTTGCAGACGGTGCCCACCACGTGCGACGTCTTCGTGGCCGGGTCCCACGTGTGCGTCACGTCGATGTTGCAGGTGCCCGAACCGCCGGTACTGCGCGTCCAGGTGAAGCTCCCCTTCTTCGTGGCCGTGCGGACGCCCGGCGTCCCGTTCGTCACCGACTGGTTGGCGGTGAGCTGCGTGTTCGGGTTGCCGTTGACGGTGATCGTGGCGCCGTTGCGGGTGAAGACGCAGGCCTCCTCGGTGCGCGTGGCGTTGAAGGAGATGCTCCCCGTCGACGTGGCGCGGTCCCACGTGCGTACCAGCGAGCCCGCCACCTTCACGTCGCCGCCGCCCGGGCAGGTGCGGGTGCGGGTGAAGGTGGTGGTCTCCGTCAGCGTGGCCAGCGAGGGGCCGCCGGCGCTCAGGCTGAACGACGGGCCGCCCATGCCGTCGAGGATGGCGCCGTCCTGGTCGCCGAATTCGCCGGCCAGCGCCTGCGCGTCGGAGCGGCTGAGCTGGTTCTGGGTCCCCGCGTTGGTGATCCCCTCGCCGCACGCGGCCAGCGCCAGCGTGGCGGCCAGCGCGGTGGGGATGAGCAGCTTGCGATGCATGGCGTCCGTCCTGTGGAGGGTCTGTCGCGCACGGCCCGCGCCGTGCCGAACCACCACGGATTACAGCGCTGAGTGTCTCCGCGTTGGGGGGATTTTCCTCCCTCCGCGGGGCGCCGTTCGTTGCGTGTTGCGCAAGATGAGGGGTGACAACGGCTTGGGCAAGGTGGGGCGATGATGATGAAGAAGGGCGGCGGGGACGAATCTCCTGCCGCCCTCCATCTCCCGCACGGTGACGCGGGTCGCCTACTGCACGTGGACCACGCCCGTCATCCCCAGCCCCTGGTGGGGGATGCAGTGGTAGTTGAAGTCGCCCGCGGTGTTGAAGGTGAACTCGAAGGTGTCGCCCTGCGAGCCGATATTCGCGCTGGCCCAGGCGCCGGCCTGCGCGGCGTTGTCGGGCGTCACCGTGTGCCCCGCGCTGACGTCGGCGATCCAGCGCACCGTCTGCCCGCGCTGGATGGTGACGGTGCTGGGGGAGAAGCGGTTGCCGCTGGTGGCGTGGATCTCCACCACCCCCGGCGGGTTGGTGACGCCTCCGCCGCCCGAGCCGCCGCCGCTGCAGCCGCCGGAGACGAGCACTCCGAGCGTGGCCAGCGCGGCGAGGGAAAGACGGACACTGCGATTCATGCGGACCTCCAGGGAAGTGCGGGTTGCGCGCCGCGCGGCGTGCGCGGCGCGTGAAGGGGCCGGCGTGGGCGGCCGGAGACGTTGAGGGACGGCGCGAAATCCGTTAGATTCAGGGCACGACCCGGCCTCCGCCGCCGCGCAGCGCGCGCGTCCGCGGGGCCGATTCCGTTTGCACGGGACGCATGAGCCAGCTCGCAGACGAGGTCCGCCGGCGGCGGACCTTCGCCATTATCAGCCACCCCGACGCGGGGAAGACCACGCTCACCGAGAAGCTCCTCCTCTACGGCGGGGCCATCCACCTGGCGGGGAGCGTCAAGGCGCGGCGTGCCGTGCGCCACGCCACGTCGGACTGGATGCAGATGGAGCAGGAGCGCGGCATCTCCGTGACCAGCTCGGTGCTGCAGTTCGAGTACGGCGGCTACGCGGTGAACCTGCTCGACACCCCGGGCCACCAGGACTTCTCCGAGGACACCTACCGCACCCTGATGGCGGCCGACAGCGCGGTGATGCTGCTCGACAACCGCAAGGGCGTCGAGGAGCAGACCCGCAAGCTGTTCGAGGTCTGCCGGCTGCGGAAAACGCCGGTGGTCACCTTCGTCAACAAGTGCGACCGCCCCGGCGCCGACCCCATCCAGCTCCTCGACGACGTGGAGCGCGAGCTGGGGATGAAGTGCTACGCCATGACCTGGCCCATCCACGCCGGCGACCGCTTCCTGGGCGTGTACGACCGCGCAGACGAGCGCATCCACCTGTTCGAGCGCGGCGAGGACCACGGCCAGCGCCGCGCCGAGGAGCACACCATCGCGCTCGACGACGAGCGCATCCACGACATCGTTCCCGAGAGCGCGCTGGAAAAGCTGCTCGACGACCTGTCGCTGCTGGAGCTGGCGGGGGCGGAGTTCGGCGAGGAGGCGTTCCTGGCGGGCGAGGTCAGCCCCGTGTACTTCGGCAGCGCGCTGACCAACTTCGGCGTGGAGCCGTTCCTGGTGCAGTTCCTGGAGCTGGCGCCGCCCCCCGCGCCGCGCGAGGCGTCGACGGGCACGGTGGAGCCGCTGGACCCGCACTTCACCGGCTTCGTGTTCAAGATCCAGGCGAACATGGACCCCAAGCACCGCGACCGCATCGCCTTCGTGCGCGTGTGCTCGGGCCGCTTCGAGGCGGGGATGCAGGTGAGGCACGTCCGCGCCGGCAAGCCCATCCGCCTGGCGCAGCCCACGCAGTTCATGGCGCGCGAGCGCACCCTCATCGATGAGGCGTGGCCGGGCGACGTGATCGGCGTGCACGACCGCGGCACCCTGCGCGTGGGCGACACGCTGTCCGCGAACGGTGACCTGGAGTTCAGCGGGATCCCGCGCTTCAGCCCCGAGCACTTCGCCCGCGTGCACGTGGCCGACCCCATGCGGCGCAAGCAGCTGGACGTCGGCCTGCAGCAGCTTTCCGAGGAGGGCGCCGCGCAGGTCTTCTACGCCGAGTCCATCACCGGCCCGGCGCCGATCGTGGGCGCGGTGGGCAGGCTGCAGTTCGACGTGCTGCTGCACCGCCTGGAGCACGAGTACGGCGTGAAGGCGCGGCTCGAGCCCATGTCGTACCGCGTGGCCCGCTGGGTGGAGGGGCCGATGCGCGAGATCGAGCGCGTGGCCAACGGCGGCTACGGCCGCGCGCTGGTGTTCGACGGCAAGGAGAAGCCGCTCGTGCTGTTCGACAGCGAGTGGACCATGAAGACCACCGTCGAGCGCGAGAAGGATCTCTGCTTCTTCGACGTGGCGCCCTGAGCCGGGCGTCGGGACGGCGTTCGGGGTTCGCGTAGGCACGCCGGCCGGAAGGGGCAAGCCACGCTCCCCGCGGCCGGCGTTCGCGCTAGTGGTTGCGCCGCAACGGCTTGGCGCGAATCCGGCGGAAACAGACGAGAGGGCGGGGTGTTCCGCATCGGAACACTCCGCCCTTTTTTGTCACAACGACTATTCGGAGACGGTTTCGCTCAGGCCGTCACCCGGATGCGCGCCGCCCCGTCCGCCTGCTTCGGGGTGACGACGATCTCCACGTCCTGGTCGAGCGCGTTCAAGAACGACATCAGCCGCTCGAGGGAGAAGAGCGACAGCTTGCCACGCATGAGGTCGGAGACGGTGGGCTGCGTGGTGCCGAGCAGCTTGGCCGCCTTCGCCTGCGTGAGCCCGCGCTCGCGGATGAGGTCTGTGATGCGCGACATGAGCTGCGCACGGGCGAACGCTTCCTCGGCGTCTGCACGCCCGATGTCAGCCCACAGGTTTCCGCTGCCGACCTTGACTTCGATTTCTTCGATGTCGTCGACCATCGTTCTCTCCGTGAAATCAGTTTCCGCACCTGCGCTGGTAGTCCAGCACCGCGGCATCGTAGCGCGCCCGGATCAGGTCCATGTCGTGCTGTGAAGTGGCGATGCCATGCTTGGACTTCTTCTTGAACGCGTGGAGCACGTACACCATGCCTGAGAGCTTCGTGGTGTAGACCACACGGTACGTGTCCTTGTCGTAATCGTCGATGAGCTCGGTGATCCCAAGCCCCTTCAGCATGCCCTGCGATAGCGGCTTTGCGCCCGGGATGTTGGACGCGCCGATCTGTACGCGGTACAGCCTGTAACCGAGATCGTCCTGTACTTCCTCCGGAAACTCGCAATAGTCCTTGTAGGCGCTGCCGATCCAGGCCAGCGGCCGAGGCTGTGGCGTCATGGTAGTATACGAGTTTTAAGATAAATACGCAAGGGCGGGGAAGTGCCTACGTTAACATAGTAGACGCCGTTTGTCTAGAGTGTACTAATGGTGGCTATAGTGGACAGAGACACGAGAGCGACGCGCCCTCCCGAGAAGGCGCGCCGCTCTTGGATGAACCTCGCAGTCGCGGCGAACTATCCGCGATAGCCGCGGCCCCAGCCGCCGCGGAAGTCCTCGCGGCGGTAGGCGGGGTCGTCGCCGACGCCGCGGTTCCAGCCGCGGTAGCCCACGTCGTAGCGGTCGGGGTTCGTGAGCTGGTTCAGCTGGTGCCCCTCGTACCACCCGCCGCGGTCGGTCTCCTCGCGGTCGAAGGCGCCGCGCAGCATGCGGAACGGCGTGCGGCTCTGGCGGTCGCCGAACGGGTCGCCGGCGTCGGTGTGCATCCGGTCGCGGACGCGGAGCTCGCGGTCGTAGCGGCCGCGCAGGTCGCGATCGTAGCCGCCGCGGAGCTCGCGGTCGTAGTCGCCGCGCGCGCGGAAGCCGCGGTCGTAGCCGCCGCCCCATCCCCGCGACATCTCACGGTCGTAGCGCCCGCCGCCGGCCGCGCGCCAGTCCCACTGCGGGTCGTGGGCGCCGCGGTTGAAGGCCGTGCTCCACCCGGGCTCCGTGCCGCGGTAGGCGAAGTCGCCCGCGTCGTAGCCGCGGCCCTCGCGCTCGGGGTTGCCGCCCCAGCGCGTGCCCGTCAGGTCGGCGCCGCGGCCGCGCCAGCCGCGGTCGTAGCCGCGGCCGTCCAGCCGCGCCTCGAAGCGGTTCCAGGCGCCGCGCATGCGGTCGCCCAGGCTGCGCCCGCCGCCGTAGTCACGGCCGTAGTCGTGCCGGTCGAAGAGTCCCATCCCCTCCTCCTTCGTTTCTCGGGTCCAGCATCCACACCTCACCGGGAGCCGTCCGGGGGCGGCAATCTCCGTTCCAGACAGCGGGTTGCCGCGCTTGTCGCATCCCCCCCTGTCCGCTACGTTGCGCGCCGCCGGCCCCGTGCCGGAACGGGCGATCTTCATGTCCTCACGCAGAGGGCGCAGAGGACGCGGAGGAAACGGCGAGCGGAACCTCTGCGACCTCTGCGGCCTCTGCGTGAGACCCTTGCGGTTCCAGCGGAAGACGAGACGATGACGACGGTGGACGAGACGGTGTTCGATGCGCTGCGGGCGCTTCCCCTGCTGGCGGCGCTGGACGACGACGACCTGCGCTGGCTGGGCTCGGCCGCCGAGCGGCGGACCTACGCGCGCGGCAGCTACGTCTTCCGCGAGAGCCAGCCGCGCCGCTCGTTCGGCGTGGTGCTGCGCGGGCGCATCGACATCGTCAAGGGGTTGCGCGGGCTGCCCGAGGTGCTGCACGTGCTGCGCGAGGGCGAGGGCTACGGCGAGGGAAGCCTGCTCGACGACTATCCCCACTCCACCTCGGGCCTGGTGCGCGAGGAGGCCGAGGTGCTGGAGGTGCCGCGCGACCACCTGCGCGCCATCGCCGAGACGAACCCCCGGCTGTTCGGCAAGCTGGCGATGGCGGCGGCGCACGTGATCAGCTCACGGCTGCGCATCGCCAACGCGCGGCTGTCGGGACGGGGGCTGGGCTACCTTTCCGGCGAGCTGCGGGTGGAGCACGACCTCCTCGGCGAGCGCGCGCTCTCCGTCGACCTGTACTACGGCGTGCAGACGCTCAGGGCCACGGAGAACTTCCCCATCACCGGCATCCCCATCTCGCAGTACCCGCACCTGGTGAACGCGCTGGCGGCGGTGAAGGAGGCGGCGGCGCAGGCCAACCGCGAGCTCGGCCTGCTGCCCGACGACGTGGCCGACGCGATCGTGGCCGCCTGCCGCGAGATCCGCGAGGGGAAGCTGCACGAGTACTTCGTGGTGGACGTGATCCAGGGCGGCGCGGGAACGTCGACCAACATGAACGCCAACGAGGTGATCGCGAACCGCGCGCTGGAGCTGATGGGGCACGCCCGGGGCGACTACCGCTTCGTGCACCCCAACGACCACGTCAACCTCAGCCAGAGCACAAACGACGTCTATCCCACGGCGATGAAGATCGCCGCCAACTGGGCCATCGACGACCTGACGGCGGCGTTGGCCGAGCTGTGCGACGCGTTCCGCGCCAAGGCCGCCGAGTTCGCCGACGTGCTGAAGATGGGGCGCACGCAGCTGCAGGACGCCGTGCCCATGACGCTGGGTCAGGAGTTCAACGCCTTCGCGGTGACGATGGGCGAGGACATCGAGCGGCTGCGCGAGGCGGCGGCGCTGATCCGCGAGATCAACATGGGCGCCACGGCCATCGGCACGGGGATCAACACCGAGCCGCGCTACGCTTCCGTGGTCTGCGCCAAGCTGAGCGAGGTGACGGGGCTGCGGCTGATGACCGCGCCGGACCTGATCGAGGCCACCAGCGACACCGGCGCGTTCGTGCAGCTGTCGGGTGTGCTGAAGCGCGTGGCGGTGAAGCTGAGCAAGATCTGCAACGACCTGCGCCTCCTCTCGTCCGGCCCGCGCACAGGGCTGAACGAGATCAACCTGCCGCCGATGCAGCCCGGGTCGTCGATCATGCCGGGGAAGGTGAACCCGGTGATCCCCGAGGTCGTGAACATGGTGTGCTTCCAGGTGGTGGGGAACGACCTGACCATCACCATGGCGGCCGAGGCGGGACAGCTGCAGCTCAACGTCTTCGAGCCGGTGATCGGCTTCAACCTCTTCCAGTCGGTGGACATGCTGGTCCGCGGCGCCGTCGTGCTGCGCGAGCGCTGCGTGGTGGGCATCACCGCCAACCGCGACCGGCTGCGGGAGATGGTCTATCACTCCATCGGCCTAGTGACGGCGCTCGTCCCCTACATCGGCTACGAGCGGAGCGCCGCGCTGGCCAAGGAGGCGCTGGCCACCGGCCGCGGCGTCTACGAGCTGGTGCGCGAGAAGGACTGGCTCAGCGAGGAGCGGCTGGCCGAGATCCTCACCCCCGAGGCCATGACCCAGCCCCGCCCGATGCCGCACGCGGTGGAGGTGTGATCGCGTTGCCGCAATCATTATCCAGGCACCACCTATCTTTTTTCTCACGCAGAGTTAGCAGAGTCAGCAGTTGAACTGCAGTTTAGCTGCTGACCCTGCTAACTCTGCGTGAGCCCTATCTGTATCGTTCAGGTTGATTTCCGCCAATATTAGACCGGCGAGCCAAGGCGGGCTGCGCTTCGAATTTGGGCGAGTGTGCTGCGACCTGGTGCGGGGAAACGGGCGTTCGTATCCGAGGTGTTTACCTGCGTCGGACATGCATCGAGTCGGCATCAAATCTCCAATCCAATGGCTCTGAATGAGATAGGATGATTCACATCGCCCGCATCTCATTTTCCGCAAATTATGGATTGATTCTTGCCGCGACTTTCCTCCGTCACCATCCACAGCAGGGCGTTCGTCCGTGAGGGGAGATGTCATCGCTCTCGTGCGATGATACGCTCTCTTTTCGTCCAAACATCTGCGGTTGGATGGGGTGCCCTCGTGCGGGCGATCACCCTCGGCCCGCACATCACCCGTTCGGAGAGGACGTGCCCATGCGAACACTCCGTCCCACGCTGGCCGCCGCGGCCGCCGCGCTGCTGCTGGCCGGCTGCGACCAGTCCACCGCGCCGCGCCAGTCATCCCCCAACCCCGGCGACATTTCCGCCACGCAGCTCGACCCCATCTTCGCCCGCGCGGCGCGCGAGTTCGACGTGCCCGCGGACCTGCTGAAGTCGGTGGGCTACGTCGAGACGCGCTGGCAGATGGTGAGCGGCCGCGAGGAGTTCGCCGGGCAGCAGCCGGCGTTCGGGATCATGGCGCTGCGCGGCGAGCGGCTGGAGCAGGGCGCGCGCCTGGCCGGCGTCAGCGCCTCCGCCGCGCGCACGCAGCCGGAAGCGAACATCCGCGCCGCGGCGGCGCTGCTGTCGGCCTACGCGAAGGAGATGGGGATCGACCGCGCGAGCTTGGGCGCGTGGGCGCCGGCCGTGGCGCGCTACAGCGGGATCGCCTCGGAGGCGGGGCAGTCCGCCTACGTGCACGCCGACGTCTACGGCGTGCTGACCCGCGGCGTCGTCGCCCGCACGGCCACGGGCGAGGTGATCGCGAGCGTCGCGGCGCGGACCGGGATCCGGCCGCTGCGCGTGCCCGAGCCGCTGCGGCTGGCGGCGGGGCCGGACTACGCGGCCTCGATCTGGCGCCCGTCGCCCAACTACAACGCGCGGCCGGCGGGCGACATCGGCAAGGTGGGGATGGTGATCATCCACGACTGCGAGGGGAGCTACACCAGCTGCTGGAGCTGGCTGACCAACACCCAGGCCCAGGCCAGCGCGCACTACGTGGTGAACGAGAGCGGGAGCGAGATCTCGCAGCTGGTGCGCGAGAGCGACCGCGCGTGGCACATCGCCGCCACGTACGACTGCACGCTGAACAGCAGCGTGGACTGCTGGCGCAACGGCTACAGCAGCAACCACTTCACGGTGGGGATCGAGCACGGTGGGTTCGCGTCGCAGACGTCGTGGCCCACGGGGCAGATCGACGCGTCGGCCAGATTGTCGTGCGACATCAGCCAGGCGTACGCCATCCCGCGCGACCGCTACCACTTCGTGGGGCACGGGCAGCTGCAGCCGTACAACCGCACCGATCCCGGCCCCAACTGGCCGTGGACGGACTACCTGAACCGCATCAACAGCTACTGCGGCGGCGGGTCGTCGCTGATCGTGGACAGCAACAACTCCAACAACGACACGTCGCAGGGCTATATCTCCGTCTCCGCCAACTGGACCTCGTCGTCGTCCACGGCCGGCTACTACGGCAGCGGCTACTACTTCGCCAACACGGCGGCCGTCTCCGACCCCGCGACGTTCTACTTCTATCTCCCGGCGAACGCGACGAAGACGATCGACGCGTGGTGGACGTCTGGGACGAACCGCTCGGCCACCGCGCCGTTCATCGCCTACAACGCGGCGGGGACGGAGGTCGGGCGGGTGAACGTGAACCAGCAGGCGGGCGGCGGCCAGTGGAACGCGATCGGCACCTGGGCGTTCACCGCCGGGTGGAACCGCATCGTCGTGTCGCGCTGGACGACGACCGGCTACGTCGTGATCGCCGACGCCATTCGAGTCCGATAAAACCGAAGAGGGCTCACGCAGAGTCAGCAGAGTCAGCAGTTTGAACTGCAGTTTAACTGCTGACTCTGCTGACTCTGCGTGAGACAATCAAGAAAGGTGGGGATTGATCAGAGTCGGATTTGCAGCCTGGATGCTGATCGCGCTCGCCGGTTGCGGTAGGGCGGACGAGGCGAAGCCACCGGTGTCGCACGCCGACACGCTCTCGATCGCGGAGCGGCGTGCGGCGGGCGGGCGCATCGTGTTCGTCTCGGAGCGCGGCGGGATGCCGCAGGTCTACGTCGTCGCGCCGGCGGGCGAGGGCGAGCGGCGGCTGTCGGGCAGGACGGGCGCCATCTACCCCGCCGCGGTGTCGCCGGACGGGCGGACGGTGGCGGCGGTGGCCGTGCGTGAGGAGGGTGGCGAGCACGGCGAGCAGCTGATGCTGCTGCCGACCGGCGGCGGCGCGGCGCGGCCGCTGGGCCCGGCGAGCGCGCGCGCCCGGTCGCCGTCGTGGGCGCCGGACGGGCGGTGGCTGGTGTTCGAGAGCGACCGCGAGAGCTTCCGCGACGTATACCGCATCGCGGCGGACGGATCGGGGCTGCGGCGGCTGACGCGCAACGCGGAAGGTAACTTCGATCCCGACGTCTCTCCCGACGGGAGATCCATCGCCTTCGCCAGTAGCCGCGACGGCGACGCGGAGGTGTACGTGATGAGCGCGGACGGGAGTCGACAGCGGCGGCTGACGGCGTTCCACCGCGACGACTGGGGCCCGCGCTGGTCGCCGGACGGGCGGACGATCGCCTTCCTCAGCAACCGCGAGGGTACCGACCGCATCTTCCTGGTCTCCGCCGACGGCACCGGGCTGCGCCGGCTGAGCACGTCCGCCGCGGGCGATTCCGCGCAGGAGGCGGACATCGCCTGGTCGCCCGACGGCGCGCGCATCGCCCACACGCTGCACGTGCGCGCCGGCGAGTCGCGCATCCGCATCGTCGACGTGCGCACGGGCGGCGCGATCGAGGTGCGCGGTCCCGCCGCCGCGTCGCAGCCCGCCTGGTCGCCCGACGGCCGGCTCATCGTCTTCACCGCCGGCGCGGGCGACGCGGCCGACCTGTGGATCGCGCGCGCGGACGGCAGCGGCGCTACCCGCCTCACCCACTTCCCGCGTGCCGACTGGCTCCCGCGCTGGGTGCGGTGATCGGCCTCATCTAAAGACAACAGAAAAAGCCTCACGCGGAGAAGCAGAGGCAGCGGAGTGAGTTCTCTGCTGCCTCTGCTTCTCTGCGTGAGACCCGAATCGTTCAGGACGTCTCTTCGAGCTCGGCCAGGAGGACGCGGATGGCCTCGGCGTCGGCGGCGGCGCCGATGCGGGCGAAGTGCTCCAGCGAGTCGGTCAGCGCCTCGCGCGCCGCCGCCACGTCGCCGCGGTCGCGCAGCAGGAGGCCCCGATCGCGCTGCACTTCGGCCCGCAGCAGCACGTCGGAGTGCGCCACCGCCGCCTCCAGCGCCTCGTCGAAGCGCGCCCGCGCCTCGTCGTGGTCGCCCGCCGCGCGCGCCGCCAGTCCGAGGACGCGGACGGCATGCGCGGCGCCGCCGGGGTCCGAGAGCTTCTGGAAGCGCTCCAGCGCGCGGCGCGCCATCTCCGCCCCCAGCTCGCCGTCGCCGGCGCGCACGCGCAGGCTGGCGCGCTCGATCTCGGCCAGCGCGATCACGTCCTCGGTGTTCGACTCGCCCGCGAAGTCGATGGCGCGGCGGAAGTGCGCGTCGGCGTCGGCCTCGTAGCCCGCGTCGCGCAGCGAGATCCCCAGGTTGTGGTGGCTCTGCGCGAGTCCCCTGACGAGGCCGAGGCGCTGGTAGGCCGCGATCGCCCGCGTGTAATAGGGAATCGCCCGCTCGCGCTGGCCGCGCAGGTTGGCCACGGCGCCCAGGTTGTTGCAGGCGCGCGCGGCGAACTCGTCGTCGTCCTCGTTCGACGCGATCTCCAGCAGCTCCAGGAAGCGGTGCTCGGCCTCGGCCACGTCGCCCGCCTCGAAGCGCACGATCCCCGCCAGGTTCACCGTGCGCCGCAGCAGGTGCCGGTCGCCCGACTGGCGCACGCGCGGCTCCGCGCCCTCGAGCACCTCGGCCGCGCGCGCCAGGTCGCCCGTGCGGCGGCAGGCGTCGGCGTAGAGGTACGCGACCTCCGCGTCCTCGGCCGACAGGTCGGCGATGGACGCGCCCCAGTCCGCCAGCCCGCGCCAGTCGCGGGCGGCGGCGTAGCCCCTGGCAAGGTCCAGGGGAAGCGGGGTGGCGCTCACGTCGCTCACGGGAGAGATGCCGCTCAGTCCGCCGCCAGGGCGTACTTGGTGAAGCCGAAGATGTCGGCGCGCAGCTCCTGCAGGTTGCTGTCGCGCGTGGAGCCGACGCGCTTCCAGGGCAGGCCGTCGGCCTCCTGCCGCCAGAAGCCGAAGCGCAGGCGGTCGCGGTCGTCCACCACGCCGTCGCCGTTGATGTCGGGGTCGGCCCACTTGTACGAGACGCGCAGCTCGGCGGGGTGGTCGGGGTGGAACTGCAGCCCCGCCGGCTGGAACTCGAAGATGAAGTGGTTCAGGTCGGTCACGCGGATGGAGATCAGCACCGAGTCGCCCGGCTGGAAGAGCGAGCCGTCGGGCTTCTTCCACAGCGCGTTGTTGGGCACCTTGAACTCCAGGCACTCGTCGCCGCCGTACTCGGGCGACACGTTGGAATAGCGGATCTCCACGTCGCGCGTTTCGTTCACCCTGGCCCAGAACTGCACGTGGTCGCGCTCCAGCGGCGGCGCGTCGCCGGCGGCGCGGATGAACACCAGCTCGTTCCCCGGGCGCTCGTCGGGGCCCGAGGGCGAGTCGCTGCACGAGGCGAGCGCGCCCGCGCAGAGCACGGCGGCAAGGGCCGTCAGCGTACGTCGGATGTGCATGGCGGATACTTCAGGGTAGGTGCTCGTGGATCGCGATCCCGCGGCACGACGGGGGCAAGCCCCGAACCGCGCGAAAGCCCGCGCCGCCGCTGGATTTCCGCGCGCGGCGGATGTTCCGTGCCGGGACGGATGTATCACTCCGCGACATCCTCGTCCGTCCCCTCCAGCAGCCGGTACAGCCGCGAGCGCGAGATGCCCAGCGCCTCGGCGGCGGCGCTCTTGTTCCCCTCCATCCGCTCCATCATGGCGAAGGCGGCGCTGCGCTCGATCTCGGCCAGCGTGGCGGGGAAGGGGATGGCCCCGCCGCCGCCCCCGCTCCCTCCCTCGCCCGCCGCCGCGGGGAAGAGGTCGGCCGGGTCCAGCCCGCCGTCGCCCAGCAGCAGCGCGCGCTCCACGCTGTTGCGCAGCTCGCGCACGTTTCCCGGCCAGGTGTGCGTCAGCAGCGCGCGCCGCACCTCGGGGCTCACCGCCGGCGCGTCCATCGCGTACTGCTCGGCCAGCGTGCGCAGGAAGTGCTCCGCCAGCAGCAGCACGTCGTCGCCCCGCTCCCTCAACGGAGGGAGGTGGATGGGGATGACGCTCAGGCGGTAGAAGAGGTCCTCGCGGAACTCCCCCTTCCTCACCGCCCCCGCCAGGTCCACGTGCGTGGCGGCGATGATGCGCACGTCCACCTCGCGCCCGCGCACGGCGCCCACGCGGCGCACCTGCTTCTCTTCCAGCGCCTTGAGGATCTTCCCCTGCAGCGGGAGGGGGAGGTCGCCGATCTCGTCGAGGAAGAGCGTGCCCCCGTCGGCAGCCTCGAACAGCCCCGGCTTGGCGGTGCGCGCGTCGGTGAAGGCGCCGCGCTCGTGGCCGAACAGCTCCGTCTCCAGCAGCCCCGCGGGCACGGCGGCGCAGTTCAGTTCGACGAAGGGCTGGGCGCCGCGCGGGCCGTTGTAATGGACGGCCTGCGCCAGCAGCTCCTTGCCCGTTCCCGTCTCGCCGGTGATGAGGATGGTGGCGCGGTCGCGGGGGATGATGCGGGCGGCGCGGTCGAGCGCGGCGCGCAGCTGCGGGCTGCGGCCGATGATGCGCGAGAAGTCGAAATGGTGCTTCTCCGCCGCGGCCAGCCGCCCCCCCGCCTCGCGCGCCTGGCGCCGCCGCGCGCGGTCGTCCACCTCGGCGCGGAGCGCCTCCACGTCGCCGGGGAGGGCGAAGTAGTCGGCCGCGCCCGCGCGCACCAGCGCGGCCGCGAGGCGGTGGTCCGCGCGCGCGCCCACGACGAGCGGGGCCGGGGCGCCCGCGGCGGCCAGCGCGCGCACGGCCGGCTCCCCCTCCTCCTCCACGCCGGCGACGGAGAGGACCACCGCCAGCGCGTCGGCGGCGGCCGCGGCCTCGTCGGGGGCGGACACCACGCGCGCGTCGGCGCCGGCCCCGGCGGCAAGCTGCGGCCAGAGCTGCGAGAACGAATCCGAACGGGCGACGACCAGGAGGTGGCTCACGGGGATGGACGGGCTGGCCGCGGGGCGGCGGAAAGCGGGCGCCGATGGCTCGCCGTACGGCAGAGAGTGTAGCGCTATGAGACGATTTTAGCCAGCCGAACCGGACAGCGCGAGATCTCCGTTGTCACGATCTTCCAGCATCCGTGCGGGTTTGCCATATTGTAAACGGATGTTGGGCCCGGGGGTCCGCCCGTTGCACTTCGTGGATGCCGAACCCAACTGAACCGCCGCGGTGTGCGGCAAGACCAACCAGGAGTCAGACCGATGAAGTTCAGGACCCTCCTCGCGCTCCCCCTTGCGCTGGCGCCGCTGGCGCTGGCGGGGTGCTCCGACAGCACCGGCTCCGCGGCGGGCGGGCAGGTGCAGATCCGCTTCGGCGTGGCGCAGTCAGGGGCGAACGCCTCGCTGGCCGCGGCGGGCCCGCGCTTCGCGGCCGGCGACCCGCTGGTGATCACGGGGACCAACGGCACGCTGACCGTCACCGACATCAAGCTGGTGGTGAGCCGCTTCCAGCTGCGCGGCGCGGACGGGTCGTCGTGCGGTGCGACGACGAGCGCGAGCGACGACCGAAACGGCGGCGACGACGACGGGCCGGACCACGAGAGCGGCGAGTGCGAGTTCAACGCGGGGCCGCAGTTCGTGACCCTGCCGCTGGACGGCTCGCAGCTGACGGTGACCACAGGGACGGTGCCGCCGGGCACCTACACCTCGGTGCGCTTCCGGGTGAAGAACCTGGACTTCGACGACGACGACGATCACGACGACGACGACAACGCCGCCGCGCAGCAGGCGCTCTTGGCCACCATCCGCCAGCAGATCGCCGACTGGCCGGCCAAGGCCAGCATGCTGGTGACGGGCACCTTCACCCCCGCGGGCGGCACCGCGCGCAACTTCCGGGCGTTCCTGCGGGCCGAGGTGCGGCTGACGCTGCCCATCAACCCGCCGCTGACGGTGGCCGAGGGGACGAACACGGCGCAGGTGGCGGTGCTGCTGGACCCGGCCGCGATCTTCCGCGCGGGCACCACGGTGGTGGACCTGTCGCAGTTCAACGGCCGCGTGGCCGAGTTCGACGCCGAGCACGGCTTCGAGAGCGAAGGCCGCCACGGTCCGGGCTGAGCCACCTCGCCGCGACACACGCCGCGCGCGAAGGCGGAGGTGCATGCGGCGGTGAGCAGGGCGGGAAGGAATGGTCCTGAGGCTGATCGAGGGGGAGGCTCCGGGTTCGGGCCTCCCCCTGCTGTTTCCATGGTGGATCGAGACTGGGGCGCTTCGCGCGGACCCTCATCCCCCCGGCCCCCCTTCTCCCGACAGCAGGAGAAGGGGGGAGAACTCAGTGTGGGGAAAGGGTTTGGGGGTGGGTGGCGAGTGTCTTGCCCGCCGCGGGTGGCCCCCTCCCCCGGCCCCTCCCCCGCTGCGCAGGGGAGGGGAGAACTCAGCGCCGCACATGCACTTGCGTGAGGGATGCGCGCCCGGAGGGCCGGGACACCGCCGCCGTGCGTCGGGGCTGGAGATTCGCGGAGATGCGTGGCGCGGCGGGGGCCCGGCGCCGTTGGCAACAGTAGTATCGTTGCCTACGGCGCGCGCAGCCCGTTTGGGCGTCTAAGCGCCCAACACGCCCAAACCGTGCAGTTTCAATCGATTCGGCCCCCGCCACGAAGCTCGCGGCGAGGGCCGATCGATCATCTCCGATCCTCGAAGACGCGCTACGGCTCGATGGGCTTGAGGAGGCCCCGCTCGATGGCGGCCTCGGCGGGGGTGGGGACCGAGTAGTAGGGGTCGCCCATGCGCGCGGCCAGGTCGCGGATGCTGTCGCCCAGCACGTTGTAGCGCCCCACCGCCGCGTGGTTGCGGGCCAGGATCTCCTGCCAGTCCGACAGCTTGGCGTTGCGCTCGCCCACGTGCGTGTTGTAGCGCGTGAGCTCGGCGCGGTAGCGCTCGTACAGGTCCGGCGGGAGCGCGCCGTCGTGCGCCAGCGCGTCGTAGCGGCGCAGCGCCTGCTGCTCGCGCTCGAGCGCGGCGTCGGCGGCGCGCAGCACGGCGCGCATGCTGTCGCTTTCCTGGCGCGTGCGCACCATCTGCGCGCCCGCGTCCACCAGCTCCACGCGCAGCGTTTTCACCTGCTCGCGCTCGTGGCCGAAGCGCAGCCACCGGTACACCGAGTCCGACAGCTTGACGCCGACGATCACCAGCAGGAGAAAGACGAGCGGGCCGACGTACTTCATGGCCGTGCGTGCCGCGCCGCGGGCATGGACCGCCTCCGCGCCTGGGGGATGGGACCTGCGGACCGGGACTGCGTGGTCTCCCAAAGATGTGCGCCACGGGCTTGCCCCGCAACGCCCGGGCCGCCGGAACTCCTTGAAACGGATGGTTTTGCGGCACGCATCGTGCAGATTCCCCCATCGCCGGATTGCGGATGTAAGTGGTTGGCAGACGGCAACTTGCAAGGAGGAGGACCACCACCGATGCAGCCCACCCGCAGACGTCCCCCGCCGCCCTGGGAGCGAGGCGCCAGCCTCCCCCGCCACCCCGTGGGCCGCCCGCACCGGCGCTTTCCGGCCGCGGCGCACGCCGACGGGCTGCCGCAGCGCTACCGCCGCGCGTACGACGGCGCCGGCGACCGCCGCGTGGACGAGGGGATCCGGCTGCGGGGCAAGCGCGTGTCGGCGTTCGACCGCCTCCGCCGCAACCCGGTGCGCCACGGACTGATCGGGCTGGGCGTGGCGGGCGCGGCGGCGCCGCTGGCGGTGGCGCGCTACAGCCAGATGCGCGTGGACCCCCGGCACGAGCAGCAGGTGGGGATCCTGCCGCACGTGGTGCCCATCAGCGACCAGACGGTGGGGCAGGCGTGGCGCGCGGCGAGCGACGCGGTGACGGAGGCGAAGGTCTCGGACCGCGACCGGATCATCGACGAGAAGGTGGAGCGCTACGGCGACATGGGGCTGAACCGCGCGCTGGCCGAGAGCATCTACGACCTGGCGCTGGAGGAGAACATCGACCCCGACATCGCCTTCGGCCTGGTGCGCACGGAAAGCGAGTTCAAGTCGAGCGCCACCAGCCACGTGGGCGCCGTGGGCCTGACGCAGCTGATGCCCGCCACCGCGCGCGGGATGCGCAAGGGCACCACCATCGCCGAGCTGCGCGACCCGCACATCAACCTGAGCATCGGCTTCAAGTTCCTGCGCGAGCTGCTGGACCACTACGACGGCGACAAGCGGATGGCGCTGCTGGCGTACAACCGCGGCCCCGGCATCGTCGACCGCATCCTCAAGCGCGGTGGCGACCCCGACAACGGCTACGCCGACGCGGTGATCTCGGGCGAGGGCGTGCACCGGTAGGATCGACGCGAAGGCAACGGCGCGGGCCCGCGCCCGGATGGGCCCTCACCCGAAAAAATGGAGAGTCGAGACAAAACAGCCGTCTCGACTCTCCATTTTTTCGACCTCTCCCAAACTGATGGGAGAGGTAACTGCAAAAGAAACAGCAGCTTGGAAAATCTTTCTGTTCTCCCCCTTCTCCTGCAGTTCGGGAGAAGGGGGTCGGGGGGATGAGGGGCCCTACGGCGGCGTCGGGTGCACCAGCCCCTCGGCGATGTCGGGGCGGACGAGGAAGGCGAACTCCCAGCCGGTGGCGGTGCGGCGGAAGCCGGCGCGCAGGTCGCCGTAGCCGCGCTGCGTGACGAACTCGGGGGGCGCGGCCCACACCCCGCCGCCGCCCGTGCTCACCACGCCGCGGTCCAGCAGCGCGGGAAGCCGGTCGATGTCGCCCGAGCGGCGGCCCTGGAACGCCGACATGGCCTCCAGCGACCCCTCCGGCCCGTCCAGCGTGTACACGAAATCGCGCGCCATCACCCGCCGCAGCGCCTCCAGGTCGTGGCGCCGCGCGGCTTCGCGGACGGCGAGCGCGAAGTCCGCCAGCTCGCCCTTCGCCGCGTCGACGGGGGTGCGCGGCTCGTGGACCACGCGGTCGCGCGGCACGCGGCCGATGGGAAAGCCGCGGCAGGCCATGCACCGCACCACCAGCTCCGTGCTGTCCACCCGCACCACGGCCAGCTTCATGAACGTCCACGGCAGCGTCGTCGACGCCGAGTCGCCGCGCAGCACCACGCCGGGCTGCGCGGTCCACACCTCCGCGGCGGTGAACGGCGGCGCCGCGGGTGGTGGCGGCGGGGGAGGCAGTGGCGGCGGCGCGGGCGCCGGGCGCGGCACGCACGCCGCGGCCGCCAGCAGCGCGGCGGCGATCAGGACGCGCCGCATCACGCCGTTCTCCCGCGCGGCGCGTGGTAGCCGCGAGCGAAGCGAGCCCGGGTCCCTCCCCCGTGCTGTTCGGGGGAGGGACAGGCGCGAAGCGCCAGGGAGAGGGCCCGCGCGAGGGGACGGGCGAGGCTGCGGATCGGCATACGGGTGTGGTGACGGTGAGATCATCGTCCGCGCGCCCGGTCGGTTGGCCGGGCGCGCGGCGGGGTGTAAATTCCGCCCCCGCAACGCTCCCGGCAACCCGCACGCCCGACGGTGACCGACGTGGACGCACCCATCGCCCTGATCTGCTCCGTTCCGCTGGAGTGCCGCCGCCTGCTCGACGGCCTGGCCGCGCGCGAGGAGGTGGAGATCGGGCGGAAGCAGGCGTGGACGGGCGTGCTCGACGGCGCGCCGGTCATCCTCTTTCCCGCGGGGATGGGGAAGACGAACGCCGCGCACGGCCTGACCGCGCTGCTGGAGACGCGACCGGTGCGCGGGGTGATCGGATTCGGCGTCGCCGGCGCGTACGACGGCTCGGAGCTGCGGATCGGCGACGTTGCCCTCGC
The DNA here is from genome assembly GCA_036377595.1 of Longimicrobium sp. NCBI lineage: Bacteria > Pseudomonadati > Gemmatimonadota > Longimicrobiia > Longimicrobiales > Longimicrobiaceae > Longimicrobium > Longimicrobium sp. The sequence continues at coordinate 20,801 of DASUYB010000171.1, forward strand.
CTCGCGCGCGGTGTATGGGGATGAAGGTGTCGAGGCGCCGGGCGGGTGGATGTCGACCGAGGGGATCGGCATCCCGCTGATCGAGCGGGGCGGCGAGCGGGTGTTCAACGAGATCGTGCTCGCCCCCGCGCGCGTGCAGCGCGCGGCCGATGCGCTCACCGCCGCGGGCGTGCACGTGCGCGTGGGCCCGTTCGTCACCGTATCCGCGTGCTCGGGGACGGCGGCGCGCGGGGCCGAGGTCGCCGCGCGCTTCGGCGGGCTGGTCGAGGGGATGGAGGGCGCCGCGCTGGCCCACGTCGCGGCGATCTACGCCGTGCCGTTCCTGGAGCTGCGCGCCGTCAGCAACCTCGTGGAAGACCGCGACCTCTCGCGCTGGCGCTTGGCGGACGCGGCCGAAGCGGCGCAGCGGGCCGTGCGCGCGCTAATCGCCGCGCGCGAAGCGGTGTTCGCGTAACGGAGCGGAATCTCTTCCGGCGATTAGTTCTCCCCCGCCCCTGCGAAGCGGGGGAGGGG
>DASUYB010000172.1 GCA_036377595.1 Longimicrobium sp.
CGTCACCTCTGGTCTGCAGCGAATCTTTCCTATTCCCCGCAAACCACCGACTGCGCCCGAATTCCAGTCTCCGTCTGGCATCGCCTGACTGATCTTCTTGCCTACGCCGCGTGAATAGGACAAAGTCGAGCTCAGGATGACGTTCGGGCGGGGACCGAGGCGCGTACCTCACGCGCCCACTGGGCACTGGGCACTGGGCACTGGGCACTGGGCACTGGGCACTGGGCACTCATATCAGCATTTCACACCACCCGCCGCGCGTTGTGGAAGAGACGCCGCAACTCGCGCTCGTAGCTGCGCCGGCCCATGAGGTCGTTGCGGGCGACGCCGCCGTTGCCGAGCGAGGCGTGGATGATCTTCGGGCCGCCGGTCGACATCACCACGTGGGTGACGCGGCCGGGCTCCTCGGCGAAGAAGCAGAGGTCGCCCGGCTGCAGGTTCTCGAACTCCGGCCCGGGATCGACCTCCTGGCCGAAGCGCGACTGCTGGTCGCTGTCGCGGGGGATCTGGCGGCCGTGCAGCTTCCACACGGACTGCACGAAGCCGCTGCAGTCCACGCCGCCGAACGTTACCCCGCCCCACAGGTAGGGCGACCCCAGCCACCGCGACGCCGACTCGCACGCCGCCGCGCCGTCCGCGGGGAAGGCGAGGGGGCGCAGGGCGGCGTTCACGAGCTCGCCGGTGGGCTGTCCCGAGCGGCCGTCGGGAAGGCGCACCACCTCGGCGCCCTCGCGCATCACGCGCGCGCCCCAGGGGAGGCGCATCATCACCTCGCCGCTGCTGGAGGGGTCGAGCACGGCGCCGCCCAGGGAGATCGCGGGCTCGCCGTCCACCCCCGTCTCCCACGCGCGCGCGGCCGCCTCGTCGCAGAGAGCAATGTAGCCCGCGTGGATCCAGCCGATGTAGCCGTCGGGCGAGCGGCACTGCAGCCAGCGGCCCTTGCGGCGCAGCACGATCACCCGGCTCCCCAGCACCACCTGGCTGACCTGCGTGGTGGTGACCTTCGCCTCCAGCAGCATCGGCGCGGCGGCGGAGCAGACGAGCGCGTGCACCATCTCGTCCGGGTCGGCTTCCGGCAGGCGTTGCACCTCGTCCTGCACCGCGCTCCAGCCGCTGAGCCCCGCCGCGCGCGACGACAGCGCGAGCGCCGCCTCCGGTTCCGACGTCGCCCCGACGAGCGCGACGGCGTCGCCGCGCACCTCCACCGTCACCTCGAACACCGCCAGCCGCGGGTCGGGCGCGAACTCGGCGCGGACGGCCTCCACCAGCGCGGCCACCTCGGCCGCGGCGGCGTGCTTCGTCACCGTCACCATCGCTCGCGCCGCTCCAGCACGTCCATCACCGTGGCCATCTCCTCCGCCGTGTTGTACAGGTGCGGGGCGATGCGGATCGCCCCCTCGCGCAGCGCGCAGCGCACGCCCGCGCGGTAGAGCGCCGCGTACGCCCTCTCCGAATCGCCCAGCCGGAACGCGAAGACGCCGGAGCGCTGTCCCGGCTCCATCCCGCTCACGATCACCCCATCCTCCTGCTCCCCCAGCCACGCGGCGAGCGGGTCGATCAGCCCGAAGACGTGCCCGCGGATGCGCTCGATCCCCGTCTCCAGCAGCAGCTCCATCGCCTCCGCGAAGCCGGCGACGTCCTGCCACGCCTGGGTGGACACCTCGAAGCGCCGCGCGTCGTCGACGAATTCCCAGCGGTAGTCCACGCAGCGCGCGAGGTCGGCGCCCGCCTTCATCGCCGTCCACCCGACCACGGCCGGCTCCAGCTGCCGCGCCAGCTCGCCGCGCACGTACGCGAAGCCGGTGCCGAACGGCGCGCACAGCCACTTGTGTCCCGCCGTCGCCAGGATGTCGGCGTCGGCCGCGCGCACGTCCACGGGGATGCAGCCGAGCGCCTGGATGGCGTCGACCACGAACCAGGTGCCCTGCGCGCGGCAGGCACGGCCGAACCTTGCCAGGTCGGCGTTCCACCCGGTGGCGAACTGCACGGCAGAGAGGGCCAGGACGGCCACGTCGCCGCGCGCGATCTCCTCCAGCAGCCGCTCCTCGTCGGGCCGCCCGAGCGCGTCGGGAGGGATGATCTCCACCGGCGCGCGCCCCTCTTCGGCCAGCTTGAGCCAGGGATAGACGTTCGCGGGGAACTCGAATCCGCTGACGAGGACGCGGCGCCCCGGCTCGATCTTCAGCGCCTGCGCGGCGAGGTTGATCCCGTAGCTGGTGTTGGGCAGCAGCGCGATCTCGTCCGCGTCGGCGTTCACCAGGCGCGCGGCCGCCTCGCGCGCGCGCCGCATGGTCGGCTCGAAGTCCGCCCCGCGCAGCTGGTGCACGGCGGCGCGGCGCGCGTTGTACGCGTCGCAGGCCCGGCGCGCGCGCTCGGGGAGCGGCGCCATCGAGGCGGCGTTCAGGTACGGTGGTTGGCCGTCGAGGTGCGGGAACTCGCGCTCGCGGAGCGCGCGCACGTCGAGCGGCGCGGTGGTCTCGGGCAACGCGCGGCGGTGCTCGGGTGTCGGGTTGGGTCGGGAGGATAACGGCGGGTGGGGGATGCGCGAAAGTGTCGGGGAGTGCTGAGTGCTGAGTGCTGAGTGCTGAGTGCTGAGTGCTGAGTGCCCAGTGCCCAGTGCCCAGTGCCCAGTGCCCAGTGCCTAGTGTGTGTCCGCGGCATCGCGCCCTCTCCGGCTCGCCGGGGCTCGCCACCTCTCCCGTACCGGGAGAGGTAGCCCGTCTGCATTTGTGTCGATTGCGGTTTGCCGTGTATCCGCTGCAGATGAAGCCCGCGAAGGCGGACTGCGTGTTGTTGTAGCCGCGAGTTCACTCGCATACTCCCACCACGTTGCGAGATCGCTTTCATCGCCTTGTCGCGAAATCGCTGTCATCGCTCCCGTTGCGAGATCGCTGTCATCACCGGTGTTACGGGATCACTGTCACTGCCCCTTGCGTGCGGCGCCGACGCGCCGTCCTTTCGTGCGGAACGGACCCACCCTGAACCCGACGTGAGATGGACTATCCTGCCGAGGTCTGGAGCGCGCTGCGCACCCTGCGCGAGCGCTCGCCGCTGGTGCACAACATCACCAACTACGTGGCGATGGACGTCAGCGCCAACGCGCTGCTGGCCGTGGGTGCCGCGCCCGCCATGGTGCACGCGCTGGAGGAGGTCGAGGAGTTCACCGGCATCTCGCACGCGCTGGTGGTGAACATCGGCACGCTGTCGCCGCAGTGGGTCGAGGCGATGCGCCGCGGCGCCGCGCGCGCGGTGTCGCTCGGGAAGCCATGGGTGCTCGACCCCGTGGGCGCCGGCGCCACGCAGTACCGCACGCAGACCGCGCGCGAGCTGGCCGGCCGCCACCCCACCGTCATCCGCGGCAACGCGTCGGAGATCCTGGCGGTGGCCGGCGGCGCCGAGGCCACCCGCGGCGTCGACAGCACGCACGCGTCCGACGACGCGCTGGGCTGCGCGAAGGCGCTGGCGAAGCGGCTCGGCTGCGTCGTGGCCGTCACCGGGGCGGTGGACTACGTGACGGACGGTACGCGCACGCTCTCCGTGGCCAACGGGCACCCGATGATGACGCGGGTGACGGCGCTCGGCTGCTCGGCGTCGGCCATCGTCGGCGCGTTCCTGGCCGTGCACGACGACGCGGTGTTCGCCACGGCCGCCGCGCTCTCGGTCATCGGCCTGGCGGGCGAGATCGCCGCGCGCGAGGCGCCGGGGCCCGGCAGCTTCCGCCAGCACCTGCTCGACGCGCTGTACCTGATGGGCGAGCGCGCGCTCGACGGCGTGCGCATCGACGAAGCGTGAGCGGCGAGTGAATCGCGATGTCGTGGGGACGATGCGAGTGAACTCGCGGCTACGACGACACACAGTCCGCCTTCGCGGACTTCAACGGCGGTTCGTTCCGAATCTCCCACGCCGGTCTCCAACGATCACGAGGTCCGCTTGATCCGCATCATCTCGATCGCATTCGCCCTCCTGGTGTGCGCCGGCAGCGTCAGCGCACAGCAGAACGCGCCGCTCAACGTCGCGTCGCCGCCGGTGGGGAGCATGACGCGCGAGCAGCTGCTGGCCGTGGCGCGCGACATCCACCGGCTGGAGGCCAGCCCGCTGGCGCCCGACGCGGCCGCCGCGCGGCAGGAGCTCTTCGCCTGGCTCTCCGAATCCCCCGACGTCACCATCAGCGTCTGCCACGGCGTGATCGGCGAGCTGCCGCGCTCGCGCAGTGCGTATCACGATCTCCTGCTCCTTCAGTTCGTCCTCTCCAGCGGCGCGTACGCCATCGAGCACCCCGACGCGGATGCGGGGCGCGTGGCACTGGGCGGGCTGGAGGGGATCATGGCCACCTACGCCGCGCTCGAGGCTCAGCAGGGTGCCCGCGCGAGGGACGAGGTGATGGAGCGCTTCGCCGAGCTGCGGGCGGGCGGGCGGCTGGAGGCGTTCGCGCGCGAGGGTGCGCTGGACTGCGACTGACGGCGGGGGATGGAGATCGAGATCGCGGAGGAGACGGCGGACGCGCTCCGCGACTACGGGCGCGTCCCGATCGCGTTCGAGGTGCGGAGCGTGCTCGAGGTCTCCGCGCCGGACGGCGGGCTCGGCGGGCTGGTGATGGCCGAGCGCCCCGTCGACCCGCCGTACGTGAAGGACTACGACGCCATCGCGGGCGAGGGGCCGGCGCGCTGGGCGGCGCGGTTCGACGTGTCGCGCTGGGGATTCTTCGCCGCGCGCGCGGAGGGGCGGCGCGTGGGTGGCGCCGCGGTGGCGTTCGACACGCCGGGCGTGCACATGCTGGAGGAACGCCGCGACTTGGCCGTGCTGTGGGACCTGCGCGTGGCGCCGGAGATGCGCGGCCGCGGCGTCGGCGCGGCGCTCGTCCGTGCGGCGGAGGCGTGGGCGGTCGCGCGCGGGGCCCGGCGGATGAAGATCGAGACGCAGAACATCAACGTCGCCGCCTGCCGCTTCTACGCCGCGATGGGATACGACGTCGGCGCCATCCACCGTTTCGCCTACCCCGACCTCCCCCACGAGACGCAGATCCTCTGGTACAAGGATCTCCCCGTCTCCCGATCGCAGATCGGGACCTGCGTGGAACTTGGCCGCCTGCCTTCCACCGGCGGCTGAAGCCGCAGCAACAACTACGAAAAACCTCGCAAACTGCGCGAGGCTGTCGGCGCCGGCCGCAACTCGACGGCGAGGCGAAGATCTCTCGAGGGCGCACTTGCCGTCTCGCACTCGAAGGGCGATTCTACGCGCGCACTCTCGGCAGTTGAATCGTTTACCTCACGATGGAGATGGTCGATGGCGTTCATCCTCGCGCTGCACAAGACGCCGGCCGACATCGCGGCGTTCGACGCCCACTTCGACGACGTCCACACACCGCTCGCGAAGAGCATCCCCGGCATCCGCTCGGTCGAGGTGAGCGACGGGCCGGTGATGACGCCGGAGGGGCCGGCGCCGTACCACCGCGTGGGCCTGCTGCGCTTCGATTCGCTCGCGGACCTGCAGGCGGGGATGGGCTCGCCCGAGGGGATGGCCGCGGCCGCGGACCTCGCCAACTTCTCCACCGGCGGCTTCGACATCCTGATCTTCGACAGCCACGAAACCTGAATCCGCCAGCAGCGGGAGATGGTGAAACAGCGGGACCGGCCGAGCACAGCGACTCCGCCGGTCCCCGTTTCGCATGTGCAGTTATTTGGCGATTTACGCCGACCCCTCGACGGACGCTGCTTCCAGGCGGGCGCGCGAGGCGTCGACGGCGGCCGCGGCTTGGCGGTACTGGATGGCGGTGTTGCGCGCGTCGGTGTCGTCGGCCCACCCGGCGGCCTGGAGGAGGTCGGCGTGGACGCGGCGCAGCGCCCCGGCGAGCTCGCGCGCGTGCGGCCGCTGCGCGGGCGGGACCACGTGGCCGCCGGGTTCCGTCTCCCAGGCGCGGTCCCGCAGCTCGCGCGACTGTGGAGCATTCGCGGCGATGCGGCACGCGGCGACGTAGGGCTCCATCGCCCACTCCAGCGCGGCGCGCCACTCGCCCGACGCGCCGCGGTGGCGCGCGCCGAACAGCATCAGCGCGTGCAGCAGCGACGCGTACGTGGGCGCGAAGAAGGCGGCCAGGCAGTTGCGCAGGGATTCGTGCGCGCGGTGGAAATCGTCGCCCGCGCCCTCGTACGTCTCCAGCGCGCCGGGGATCGAGGCGACGCGATCCCGGCCCATGCGCGCCGACTTTTCCTCCCGCCTCGCCCGCTTCTCCAGCTCCCGCGCGATCGCGTCGGAGATCGACCGGCGCGCGTCTCCATCTCCATCGCCCACTGGCTGGAGGCCGCGGGCCACCACCGTCTCCCGGATGACCGGATCGTGGCGCGGGTGGCTGACCACTACGATCTCCACCAGCTCGCCGTCGGTGACGACGAACGCGCTGGCGCCGAGCTCGTCCTCCACGCTCCACGGCATCGTCTCGCACGCGCGCGCCAGCTTTCCGTCGTCGCCGAAGAGCCAGTAGTCGCCCGGTGGATCGGGGAGCGGCTGGCCGGAGACTCGGCGCAGCCCCAGCCCGTCGGGCACGGGCGACGCCGCGGGGCCGCGCCACACCAGCCACCCGGTGTCGCAGCGCCAGGCGCGGAGCGGGGCGGGCGCGGCGTCGTCCACGGTCAGATCACCCCGAAGACGGCGTGCAGCACCAGCGGCGTGTTGGCCAGCGCCATGGTGGCCCAGGCGCGGCCGCGGTCCCCGTCTTCGGCCAGGTAGAAGATGCGCGGCGGGAAGTAGACCAGGATCGACGCGAACCAGAGGAAGAAGAGACGCCCGAGCAAGTCCTCCACGCCGGTGGGCGGCGCGAAGCGGCCGGACATCATCACGTTCCAGAGCACCTGGAAGAGGATCATGTTCAGGAAGATGCAGGCGTCGCCCAGCGCCAGGCCGCGCTCGTCGCGCAGGAACGCGGCGCGCGGCGGCCGGCTCGGCGGCGAGAGGTAGCGGTAGACGAGCACCGTCTGGGCGATGGCGAACACCATCACCCCCAGGATCGTCGGCAGGAAGATTTCCGCGCGGTTGCTGATGTCGTCGCCGAAGATCTCCGTCGTGAACACCACGGCCACGACGGTGGTGAGGACGAGCGAGACGGAGAGGAAGAACGCCGGGTTCAGCAGGCATCCCCACGACGCGTCGCCCGCCTCGCCGCGCTCGCCGCGGGCCGCGCGCCGGCGATGGAAGTGCCAGCGCGTGAGCACCGCGCCCGCGGCGGGAAGCACCAGCATGAGCAGGAAGTAGATCCCCAGGAAGCGCGTGGCCGCCGCGTCGCCCGCGTTGGCGTGGCGCGCGATGGCGACGAACTCGCGCGCGAGCCGCCGCATCACCAGCAGGTTCAGCGCGAACACCACCACGTCGAGCAGCATGCCCCGGTCGAACGACGCGGCGAAGGCGCGGAGCCGTGCGCGCGGGGTGAGGGCGGATGCGGGGGCCACGGCTTCGGTGGGATGGATGGGGATAAGGGTCAACCGGTCGATGGTACAGCAGCGGATCGCGAAGTCACCGCCGCCGGGAGACCGTGGGGTGAACAGCGTTCGCGTTCGGACGAACCCGCATCGAACGATGCCGCGCGACTTACGCGAAGGCAAAGGTTCCGGATGACCGTCACTCGGAGACCGCGTGAGCGTGGCGGACTCCACCTCGGCGCGCGGAAGGTGTTTCCGCTGGAAAACCGATGTAGCCACGACTTTATTGACCGCCGATTTCAGTCAAATTACCGTGGAATCGTCTGTCTTTCCGCAATTCACATCCCCCCCCATCATCCTGGAGGTACATCATGGTCACACGTCGGCACCGTATAGCCTCGCTGCTGATTCCTTTCGGATTCGCCGGATTTGCCGGATGCGAGCGTGGTCCGGTGGACGCCTCTTCGCCCTCCACCAGTGTGGTGAGCACGAAGGCGTCGGGCGGCCGTGCCGCGCTCGTGGCGACGATCTCGGAATTGGAGCGCGTCGGTGTAACCGCTACGTCGTCACAGGCACTCCTGTCCGAGCTCCGGGCCACCCTGGCACGAATGGACGGATCCGGTGCGATCCAGCCGGATGGCGCGGCGGTGTACGGGATGCCGACTCCCGCCGGATCCTCGTGGATCTGGGTAAAGCCGGACCCATACTTCCGGGAAGTCCATTACAAGGCCTACACGTCCTGCGTCGATTGCTACAACTACGACCGGCCGTACGGACAGATGCAGGTGCGGCAGTACGCGGGGAGCGTTCAGACGCTGAACACGAGCCGGTATTTCGGCGGTTACCCCGGCTACCCGGAAGGAGACGTGACCACGTCGGTCAGCGGTGCGGCGCAGCAGAGAGTCGTCTACACCGATCACTTGATCGACGTCTACCTCGGGCCGGATCCGCACACCTCGTCATCGGCGAGCTCGCAGGTCTAGGGGCGTGGCGCTCCACGCTTCGCTCCGGGCAGCGCCGTTGCTGGCGCTGCTCGCGCCGTTTGCGGCCGTAGCGCTCCGGCATCCCGCGCCGTCCGGGAACCGGGGCCGCGACTCACAGGATCCCGCCGCCGCAGCGGACCTGCGCTGGTCCGTCCCGCGCCGGCTGGCGAGTGGGCCCACCATCCTGTTCCGCTTTCCATCCGTGGCCTCGTCCCCGCAAGGCGCGTACGTCGCGGCGGGGCCGCAGCTCGAAGGGCTGCAGACGGTGCGCGGCGAGGTCGGGCCAGACCGCGCGAATCTCCTGCTCTATCGCCCCGGCGGCGCGGCGCTGCCCGCACCGCCGGGCGATTTCACGTTCGTCCACCCCCGCGCCGCGGTGACGCCGGACGGAGCGCTGCACCTGGTCTGGGCCGAGCCCGCGATGCGCGCCGACTGGGGCCGCGCACGCGATCGGCGGCTGGTGCCCCTCGGCAGCGTCTGGCACGCCGGCTGGCGGAGCGGCCGCTGGTCGGCGCCCGAGCGGATCTACCGGGGGGCGCGAATCAAGCTGGAGCCCGTCCTTTCGTCCGCGCTGTCGGTCGATGCATCGGGCGGCCTGCACGTCGGCTTTCCCGGCGAGGACGCGGCCGGGATGCCGCGCGCGGTGCACGTGTGGCACGACGGCCGTGGATGGCACGCGTCGGAGATCCAATCCCGCGTGCCGCCGGTGTACGTGGACGTGCTGCCGCTGCGCGCCGGGCGCACGCTGATGGCGTACGTCGCCGGCCAGAACGTCGGCGGACGCGACTACACCAACGCGCTCCTCGTCGCCGCGTCGAGCGATGGAGGGGCGACCTGGTCGCCGCCGCGGACCGTGGGCGCGCCCGAGCACTGGCCGGCGACCGAGCCGCGGCTTGTGGCGGGCCGTGACGGCGCCATCCATCTCGTCTGGTTGCGTGGAGCGATGCAGGGTCGCGCCGCGCTCTGGCACGCATCGTCGCGCGACGGTGGGCGGAACTGGGAGGAGATGCGCGAACTGCCGCTGGACGGCCTGCCCAACGGCGTGCAGGCCGTCGCCGATGCCCGCGGCGCGGTGCACGTGGTGCTCACCTCGTACCAGCAGCGGCGCCCAGAGCTGCTGCACGCCTCGTGGGTACGCGGCGGGTGGTCGCGGCCCGAGCCGCTGTTCGCCGGGCGCATGGGTACGCAGCCCTCGCTGCGCGCCGACGCGGCGGGGCGGCTGCATCTCGCTTGGGTGGCGCAGGTGCCCGGGACCATCCTGCCGGCGCGCCTCGCCCCGGGCGACACGCTCCCGTGGTTCGAGCTCGACTACGCCGTCGCGGACGCGGGTGCGCCGTAGCGGCGCAAGGGTGGCGGGCGGCGCCGGAGTCGTCTTTCTCCAGAGAATGTCTCACGCAGAGTTAGCAGGGTCAGCAGAGAACTGCAGTTCAACTGCTTACCCTGCTGACTCTGCGTGAGACATGCTGTTTACGATACGTCCTCCGCTACAGATCATCCGTGCGCGGCCAGCGCCTGCGCCTCCTCCTCGTCGGGGGCGGCGAAGAGGGCGGTGCTGAGGTAGCGCGCGCCGGTGTCGGGGGAGATGGTGACCACGCGCGCGCCCGCGCCCAACTCGCGCGCCACCTCCAGCGCCGCCCAGGCGATGGCGCCGGAGCTCATCCCCACGAACAGCCCCTCCTCGCGTGCGAGCCGCCGCGCCACGGGGAAGGCGTCTTCCTCCCACGCCTTGATCACCCGGTCGATCACCGTGCGGTCCAGGTTGTCGGGGATGAAGCCGGGGCCCATCCCCTGGAACTGGTGCTGTCCCCGCGGCTCGCCGTGGAGCACCGCCGACCGCCCCGGTTCCACCGCGATCACCTCGATGCGCGGGTCGCGCTCCTTGAGGTATCGCCCCACGCCCGAGATGGTGCCGCCGGTGCCCGTGCCGTACACGAACGCGTCGATGCGGCCGTCCATCTGCTCCCAGATCTCCGGGCCCGTGGTCTCGTAGTGGATGCGCGGGTTGGCCGGGTTGGAGAACTGGTTGGGGAGGAAGGCGCCCGTCTCGTCGCGGATGCGCTCGGCCTCCTCGATGGCGGCCAGCATGCGCCGCTCGGGGTCGGTCAGCACCAGCTCGGCGCCGTACGCGCGCAGCGTGGCCTTGCGCTCCTCGCTCATCTGCGCGGGGAGGCAGAGCACCAGCCGGTAGCCGCGCGCCGAGGCCACCTGCGCCAGGCCGATCCCCGTGTTCCCCGAGGTGGGCTCCACGATGGTGCCGCCGGGCGGAAGGAGGCCGCGGCGCTCGGCGTCGACGATCATGGCCAGCGCGGTGCGGTCCTTGATCGACCCGCCGGGGTTCATCCCCTCGACCTTGACCCACACCTCGGCCATCCCGGGCTCCGCCACGCGGTCCAGCCGCACGGTGGGCGTGGTGCCGATGTACCGGTCGATGCGCGACATGCGCTCTCCTCTCGTTTCGTGCAAATGAAGCGGCCCCGGGCTGCGTGGTGCAGGCCGGGGCCGTAGCTGTGTGCCGTGTGTGGCTCGCGATGCGTCAGGTTCGCCCGACGCCGCCGTGCACGCGCAACGCTCCGGCCCCGCCATGGGCGAGACGGGCGATACAGCGACAGGTGCAGCGGGCGGCGTTCGTCATTGCAATTCGATGGCGACGTGGCGCGAGACTCATGCTCACGTTCGCCGCGACCGGCCGCGGTGTCAAGGGAGATGGGGATCAGGTGGCGGGGGGATGGGCAATCGCGCGGGGATGGGAAGAGGGTGCGGGGGTAAGAGATGGACTCGCCGGGCGGGGCTGGGACGGGCGATTGAAATCGCGGCAACAACGGCCCGAAGTCCGCCTTCGCGGACTCCCGGGGCGGCATTCGCCCGAAGGTGGAGAGATTGGCTCGGCCGCTAGGGTCCCCGGGTTGAACCCGGGGCTGGAACGGCAGGAAGTCCGCCTTCGCGGACTGTGTGGGGTGCGTGATGAATCATCGCGCAGGAAGAGGCCCGCTGCGGACGCTCCGGAGCGGGCTTCTTGTTGTGCGGAGTGACGAGATTCTTGTCTGTCCGCATCGTGCGGCGCAAGTTGGGCGAACTCCGCGAAAAAGGGGGCGACCGCACCGGATGCGTGAGGGATGCGCGCCCGGAGGGCCGGGACCCCGGCGGGGCGGCGGCGGGAAGGGCGGAGCATCCGCGACGAGGCCGGGGCGGCGACGAACCCGCCGGGGGCCCGGCGCCGTTGGCAACAGTAGTATCGTTGCCTACGGCGCGCGCAGCCCGGCCCCCGCGCAGCGGGGGACACGCCCGCATCCTCCTGCAGTTCGAGCAGTTGTCCTGAGGTTCTTCCGCGCATCGAGAGCAACCTGGAGAGACGCAGATGGAGCGGGCGTTCGGGCGGCTGGTGAAGATGCTGGAGCGGCACTACGGCGCGTTCTTCGGCGGCGGCCAGCCGGTGCCGTTCGGGCTGCAACTGACCGGCGGGCCGCGCCACGTGTTCGGCGCCGACGAGCCGGCGTTCACGTTGGTGGTGAAGGACCGCAGCGCCCTGGCCGCGCTGAACACGCTGGACATGATGGCCGTGGGCGAGGCCTACCTGCGCGGCGCGTTCGACGTGGAGGGCGACTTCCTGCGCGTGCTGTCGCTGCGCGACCTGTTCAGCGACCGGCATCCCCTGCGCTGGGCGTGGAAGTTCGTGCGCCCGCTCCTCTTCGGGCAGGTGAAGTCCGACGCCGTCCACATCGCCGGGCACTACGACGAGGACCCGGACTTCTACCTCACGTTCCTCGACCGCGGCTACCGCTGCTACAGCCAGGGCGTGTTCGAGCGCGACGACGAGCCGCTGGAGGCCGGCATCCGCCGCAAGCTGGAGTTCGCGCTGGACCAGATCGGCGTGAAGGAGGGCGACCGCGTGCTGGACGTGGGCGGCGGCTGGGGCGCGTGGACGCAGTTCGCCGGCGAGCGCGGGATCCGGGTGACGTCGCTGACCATCTCGAAGGCGTCGGAGCGCTTCATCAACGGGCTGATCACGCGGCTGCGGCTCCCCTGCCGCGTGGTGCGCGAGCACCTGTTCGAGCACGATCCCGGGCAGAAGTACGACGCCATCGTCAACCTGGGCGTGACGGAGCACCTCCCCGACTACGGCCGCACGCTGCAGCACTACGCGGCGCTGCTGAAGCCCGGCGGCCGGGTGTGCCTGGACGCCAGCGCCAGCCGCCGCAAGTACGCGGTGTCGGCGTTCTTCGAGAAGCACATCTTCCCCGGCAACGGCACCACCGTCTGCATCCACGACTACCTGAAGCACGTCGCAAGGTCGCCGTTCTCGATCCTGTCGGTGGCGAACGACACGCACAACTACGAGCTGACCACGCGCCGCTGGGCCGAGAACCTGGACGCGCACCGCGAGGAGATCGAGCGGCGCTGGGGCGTCGCGCAGTACCGCCGCTTCCAGGTGTACCTGTGGGGGTGCGTCGACGGCTTCCAGCGCGACGTGGTGCAGGCCTACCGCTGGGTGCTCGAGCTCGGCCGCGGCGAGGGCCAGGGCTTCCACGAACGCGCGGCGAGTGTGGTCGCGACGCCAGCAACAACGGAGACGGCGAGGGAGATGATGATGAGCGGGGCGGGGTGATCGGGATCGGGCGATCAGGATCGTGGAGACAACATTGATGTGGGCCTCACCCGGATGGGGCCCTCACCCGAAAAAATGGAGAGTCGAGACGTAACAGCCGTCTCGACTCTCCATTTTTTCGACCTCTCCCAAACAGCGTGGGAGAGGTAACTGCATAAATGATGAAAACTTCGGTCCGCGATCAGGTCTCCCCTCCCCCATCCCTCCCCCCTCGTGGGGGAGGGGCCGGGGGTGGGGGGGAACCGCGGCGGCGACCGCGCATCTCTCCGCCCCGCCCCGCCGATGCCGCGTCCGGGACGAATGCGGCGCGGGTCGAGAAGCCGATCTTGCCCCCGCCCCCGCATCTTCGCACCTTCCGCGCATCATCCGCATCCGTCCGGCACGCCGTCCCACCCGTCCCGCGCAGGCACGCCATGCCCCGCATCCGCACGTCCGCCGCCCCGATCGCGCTCGCCATCTCCTTGCTCTCCCCGCATCGCGCGGCTGCCCAGTCGTTTACGCTGGAGCAGGTGATGGGCGCGCCGTTTCCGTCGCAGCTGTCGGCGGCGCCGGCGGGCGGACGGTTCGCGTGGGTGCAGAACGAGCGCGGCGCGCGCAACCTGTGGGTCGCCGCGCCGCCGGACTATCGCGGACGCCAGCTCACCGCGTACGCGCGGGACGACGGGCAGGACATCGGCGGGATCGCGTGGACGCCGGACGGGCGCACGCTGCTGTACGTGCGCGGCGGCGGCGCCAACCGCGCGGGGCAGCGCCCCAACCCCACGAGCGACCCCGCCGGCGTGGAGCAGGCCATCTGGCGCGTCTCCGCGGACGGCGGGGCGCCGGTGAAGGTGGCCGTCGGCGGCTCGCCCGCCGTCTCGCCGAAGGGCGACGGGGTGGCGTTCACGCGCGGCGGGCAGGTCTGGTGGGCGCCGCTGGGCGGAGAGAAGCAGGCGGAGGCGACGCAGCTGGTGAACGCGCGCGGCGGCGCGGGATCGCTGCGCTGGTCGCCGGACGGGAGCCGGCTGGCGTTCGTCAGCGGGCGCGGCGACCACGCGTTCGTGGGCGTGTACGACGTGGCCGCGAAGACGCTGCGGTGGATGCAGCCCAGCGTGGACCAGGACGGATCGCCCGCGTGGTCGCCCGACGGCGCGCGCCTCGCCTTCCTGCGCGTTCCCGCGTCGTCGGCCGAGACGTCGTTCCGCCCCGTCCGCACCGCGCACCCGTGGTCGGTGATGGTGGCGGACGTGGCCACGGGCGAGGCGCGCGCCGCGTGGACCGCGCTGGAGGGGCGGGGAAGCGCCTTCCGCGAGATCGTGGCCGACGACCAGCTGATGTGGGCGGGCGACCGCCTCGTCTTCCCGTGGGAGCGCGACGGGTGGACGCACCTCTACTCCATCCCCGCCGCGGGCGGCGCGGCGACGCTGCTGACGCCGGGCGAGGGCGAGGTCGAGTACGCCACGCTCTCGCCCGACCGCCGCGAGATCATCTTCAACTCCAACCAGGGCGGCGACATCGACCGGCGCGATATCTGGCGCGTCTCGGTCTCCGGCGGGCCGCCGCGGGCGGTGACGCGCGGGGCGATGATCGAGTGGGATCCCGCCGCGGCGAGCGACGGGCGGACGATCGCCTTCTTCCGCTCCGGCGCGCGCGAGCCCGCCGCGGCGATGGTGATGGCGGACGGCGGCGCGGCGCGCGAGCTGGCGCCGGGGACCGTCCCCGCGGACTTCCCGGCGCGTGAGCTGGTGGAGCCGCAGCCCGTCGTCTTCACCGCCGCGGACGGGATGCAGATCCACGCGCAGCTCTTCGCCCCGCGCGGCGGCGGGCGGCACCCGGCGGTCATCTTCTTCCACGGCGGCAGCCGCCGGCAGATGCTGCTGGGGTGGCACTACGGCGACTACTACAACCGCGCCTACGCGCTCAACCAGTACCTCGCCAGCCAGGGCTACCTCGTCCTCTCCGTGAACTACCGCAGCGGGATCGGCTACGGGATGGAGTTCCGCGAGGCGCTGAACTACGGCGCGTCGGGGGCGTCGGAGGTGGCGGACGTGTTCGGCGCGGGGCTCTACCTGCGCTCGCGGGCGGACGTCGATCCGCGGCGGATCGGCCTGTGGGGCGGCTCGTACGGCGGGTATTTGACGGCGATGGGGCTGGCGCGCGCGTCGGACCTCTTCGCCGCGGGGGTGGACTTCCACGGGGTGCACGACTGGAACACCGAGATCCCGAACTTCGACGCGTCGTACGACTCGCTGCGGCTGGGCGACCTGGCGCGGCAGGCGTTCCAGGCGTCGCCGATGGCGTATATCGACGGGTGGCGCTCGCCCGTGCTGGTGATCCACGGCGACGACGACCGCAACGTGCCGTTCAGCGAGACGGTGCGGCTCGTCGAAGAGCTGCGGAAGCGCAAGGTGACCGTCGAGCAGCTCGTCTTCCCCGACGAGATCCACGGCTTCCTGACGCACTCGGCCTGGCTGCGCGCCTACCACGCCACCGCCGACTTCTTCGACCGCCGCCTGAAGACCGCCGGCGGGGCGTCGCCGTCGCCGTGATGTGGAATATCCTGTTCGTCATCGGCGCCGCGATGGCGGTGGGCTCGGTGGTGGTGCAGGCGACGATCCTGCTTCCGCGCTCGCGGCAGTTCCGCACGGACCTGCGGCCGGGCCAGCACTTCGGCCGGGGCCGTTCCCCGTTCTGGCAGCTCAACGCGCTGAACCCGAGGAACTATGAAAGCCCCGAGGGCCGCCGCTTCTACCGCACGCTGCTCGCGGCCACCGCCATCCAGTGGACCGGGGCGATCCTGATGTTCATCTCCCTCGTGGTCCTGGCGTCCGTCTGATCGCGGCGGTGTTCTTGCCCGGTCCGCGGCGGCGGGTCAACTTGTCGGCGCGGCATCCGATCCGCGCGGGTTATCTTCTGTAGAATACGTATCTCCGTGAGAGCGAAGTCCATCGTTGCCGTGCTGCTCGCGTGCGGCGCCACCGGCGCGCGGGCGCAGGGCGCGCGCGTACGTCCCATGCCCGCCGTGGGCGAGCAGATCCGCGTGACCGTGCCCGACGGCGAGCCGATCCTGGGGAGCCTGGCCGCGCTCGGCGGCGACACGCTGATGCTGTCGCGCCCCGGCGACACGGCGGTGCGGGTGCGCGTCTCGGAGCAGCGCGTGGACGTGCTGCGCCGCCGCCGCGAGACGTGGAGCGGACTGGGCGCGCTGGCCGGCGTGGCGGTGGGGATCGGGCTGGCGCAGCTGCACCGCTCGCCGGCGTCGGAGGGGCGCGGCGTGCACGAGGCGTCGCAGGCGGTGCTGGGGAGCGCCGCGGGCGCGCTCACGGGCGGGCTGATCGGCTTCTTCGTCGCGCCGCGGCGGTGGCAGCGGCTTACGGTGGTCCCGCGCCGCAACCTCCCTGCGCCCGGCGAGCCGATGCCGGCGGAAGCGGCCGCGCCCGCATCTTCCGGCGCAGCGACGGCGGCCGATCCAGCGGCATCCTCCGCCGATTCCGCGGCGACGACATCTCCCGCGCCCGCTGATTCCGGGACGGCGTCTCCAGCGCCAGCCGACTCGGCCGCGCCGGCGGTGTCCGGAACGCAGCCCGCGAATCCGCTCCCGCAGCCGGCGGTGCCGCCCGCACCGCCCTCTCCGCCGGCGCCGCCTCCGCCGCCGGAGCGCTGATCCCCCCACCAACACCGCGGGCGGAGTGGCCGATGGTGCTCGACTTCTTCCGAAAGCGCCGCCGCGACGAGATCCGCGATCGCCCGTTCCCGGAGGAGTGGCTGGCGATCGTGGAGCGGAACGTGGCCATGTACCACCGCCTGTCCTTCCACGACCGGCAGGAGCTGCTGCGCAAGGTGCTCGTCTTCCTCGAGGAGAAGAACTTCGAGGGATGCGGCGGCTTGGAGATGACGGACGAGATCCGCGTGACCGTGGCGGCGCAGGCGTGCATCCCCATCCTGCGCTTCGAGGACCACTACTATCCGCGTCTCCGCTCCATCCTCGTCTATCCCGACACCTTCGTGGCCCGCCGCACGCGCCGCGACGGATGGGTGGAGCACGAGGACCATGAGGCGATGCTGGGCGAGGCGTGGGCCGACGGCGCCGTGGTGCTGTCGTGGGCGTCGGTGGAGAGCGACCTGCGCGATGCGGGCGACGCGCGCAACGTGGTGGTGCACGAGTTCGCCCATCAGCTCGACGCCGAGGACGGCGCGCACGACGGCACCCCGCCGCTGCCGTTCCGGGCATACGGGCCGTGGGTGCGCATCCTCTCCGCCGAGTACCTGGAGTTGCGCGAGGGGCGGGGGCCGCACGTGCTGGACGACTACGGCGCGAAGAACGAGGCGGAGTTCTTCGCCGTCGCTTCGGAGACGTTCTTCGAGCGCCCGGAGAAGCTGCTGCGCGAGCACCCGGAGCTGTACGCCGAGCTGTGCCAGTACTACCGGCAGGATCCGGCGGCGTGGGCGCCGTTGAAGCGCGGCGAGGGGGGAGAGGAAGGGTGATGGCGGAGCGCGAGGCGCTGGTGGTGGGGGCGGGGGTGATCGGGCTGACGTCGGCCATCCGGCTGCAGGAGGCGGGATGGCGCGTGCGCATCTGGGCCGCCGAGGCGCCGGAGCGCACCACCAGCGCGGTGGCCGCGGCGATCTGGTATCCGTACCGCGTGGGCCCCGAGGCGCTGGTGAAGGCGTGGGGCGAGCGCAGCTTCGCCGTGTTCGAGGAGCTCGCGCGCGACGGATCGACGGGCGTGCGCATGCTTCCCGGCATCGAGCTGCTGCCGCGGCGCGCCGACCCGCACGACGTGCCCGAGTGGGCGTCGCACATCGCCGACTTCCGCGTGGCGACGGGCGGCGATATCCCGGACGGGCGCGTGGGATGGGCGCTGACGGTGCCCGTCGCCGACACGGGCGTGTACCTGCGCTGGCTGGCCGCGCGCTTCGCGGACAACGGCGGGATGATGGAGATTCGGCGCGTCGCGTCGCTGGCCGAGGCCGCGGCGGCGTGCCCGCTGGTCGTCAACTGCTCGGGGCTCGGCGCGCGCGAGCTGGTGGGGGATGGGGCGATGCGGCCCGTCCGCGGGCAGGTGCTGCGGGTGGAGAACCCGGGGCTGACGCGCTTCTGGCTCGACGAGTACCACCCCGACGGGCTGCTGTACATCATCCCCCGCAGCGGCGACTGCATCCTGGGTGGCACCGCGGAGGAGGGCGAGGAGGACACCACGCCCGACATGGACGTCTCCGAGCAGATCCGCTGGCGGTGCGCGGAGCTGGAGCCGGACCTGGCCGACGCGCGGCTGCTGGAGCACCGCGTGGGCCTGCGTCCGTGGCGCCCCGAGATCCGGCTGGAGGCGGAAGCGCTCCCCGGCGGCGCGACCGTCATCCACAACTACGGCCACGGCGGCGCGGGCGTCACCCTCTCCTGGGGCTGCGCCGAGCGCATCGCCGAGCTGGCGAGCTTGCCGCGATGACTGCAACTGGTGGAGTGTTGCCAGAGTTCACAGCTTATGCGGACTTCTCAGTCCGGGTCGACCGCTACTTTCATTTCGTTTGCATCTACGGTTTACATCATTCCCGCCTGCAGTTTGTAGCTGGAGAACTCGCTCGAACGCGTTACGACCCGTTGTCGCTTCCCCCGGAAATCACGGATACCCTTTCCGGCGCATCGTACGTATTCGCGCAACTTGCCGCTACACAGATCTTTGCAGAGCCACCGGGTGCGATCGATTCCCGGACGCTGCCGGATGATGTGCTGAACTTTGCTTTCTACACATGCTTCAGCTTCCAATGGAATCTGTTTGAGAACGTTCTGCGGAAGCTGATAACGCGGTTGAGTGTAGCGGGCCTGCTGTCTCAAAGCCTGGTCGCAAAGCTCTCTACCAAAGGAACGGCCCGATTTCTCGACCTGCTCCACAACGAAGTGTTCCCTGCCAGCCCATTCGTGGCCGTACTGCCGGTGCCCGGTTGGGCTGGTGATTTCGAACAGTTGGGCTATGCAGACCTGAAGGCCGTGAGAGAGTTGCGAAACGGACTGGTGCATGGGATCGATGATCCCTCGATCACTGCAGAGGACGCGCTTGAGAAACAGCGTCGATACGATAGAGCGATGTGGATGCTCAGAACTTTCGCCGCGAACGTGCAGCACGAGACCGTCCGCATGCTGGGCGCCGCGGGAACGTCGCTGGACAGCTAGCGCGAACGGGATTGTGCCCGTCTGGCGTTCGGCCACGCGCGGGCGGCATCGCGCTCCTCGGCGGTGAGCGGGGCCAGCGGGGGGATGAGGAGCTCCACGCCGACGGGGAGCCGGTCCGGCGCGTCGAGGACGGTGCGGTTGGCCAGCCAGATCTTCGGCCACAGGCTGCCGTCGCGGTAGACGAGCCAGGCGACGGCGACCAGGCTCTCGTCGCCCTCGCGCACGACGTAGGTGTCGTTCGGCCAGTCCGAGAAGCCGGAGGCGCCCCGCTCGCGCCACGGCCGCGCGGACGCCGCCAGTTCCGGCCGCTCCGCCGGCGCCGCTGATGTGACGCTTGGTGACGACGGTCTCATCGCCACGGGCGCGGACGGGGCGGCGATCTCGATCGGCTTCGCTGGGCGCGATGGGGATGTCAGGATCCCCGCGACGGCGGGCGCGGGGTGCACCGCGGGAGGCGCCGCGCCGCGGACGGGCGCGCCGCCGAGCACGAGCTCGCCGCCGGAGACGATCACCATCTCCCGCCGCCGCGGTACCGCGCGGAGCTCGACGGCCGCGGTGGCGCCCGCCTCCAGGGTCACGGCCGCGGCGTCTCGCTCGAGCGCGTGGTTGGGCGGGAGGTCGGCGCTCACCACAGCCACCGTCCACTCCCCCGGCGCCAGGTCGGTGAAGAGGAAGCGCCCGCCCGCGTCCGTGACCCGGCGCCGGCGATCGCTCCCGCGCCGCAGCTCGACCACCGCGCCGCCCACCCCGCCGTCGCCGGCCTCCGGATCGGCGACGGCGATGCGCCCCTCGATCCGTGCCGCGCGCGAGACGCCGACCTCCACCGCGCGCTCGCGGCCGCCGGCGACGTCCACCTTCAGCGCGTCGGGGCGCACGGCCACGCGGCCCACCCCCACGCTCACCGGGTCGATCTCCACCGTGTAGCCGCCCGGCGCCAGCCCGGCGATGGCCCAGCGCCCGCGCCCGTCCGTCGCGACGGCGCGGTCGCCCACGCGGACCAGCGCGTCGGCGATGGGGGCGCCCGTCTCCTGGTCCACCACGCGCCCGGACACCGTTCCCGTCCCGCCCGCGCGGCCGACGGGGAGGCGCAGGGGGATGGCGTAGTCGAGGTAGACGAGCGGCCGGCGGCGCCCCGGCTCCGCCCACGGGAAGGCGCGGACGCGCAGCCGCAGCGTGTGGCCGCCGGGAAGGCGCTGCTCGACGGTGCCGTCCACCACGCCGTCGCGGGCGTCCGTCCACTCCGCGGCGCCCGCCTGCGCCATCAGCGACAGCCGCGTGTCCGCCGCGGGCTGGAGCTGCACGCCCAGCGAGCCGAGCACGCGGTCCATCTCCCCGCCCGTCTCCACGCTGGCGCCCGTCCGGCGCTCCACCGCGGCCCACGCCGAGCCGATCCGTGCCGACGTCCCCACGCGCAGCCAGGCGCGCCGGAAGGGCGATGAAGCGTCGGCGAGCTCGTCCACCACCGTGCCCATCTCCATCCCCCCGCCGAACGAGGTGCGACCCACGCGGAACGACGCCGTCGCGAGCCATGCGTCTGAGCGCCGCGCGAACGACCCGGCCGCGCCGATCCCGTCGCGCGTCTGGATCCGGCGCTGCAGCGTGGCGACGTTGCCGAGCGAGACGGTGGCGTATGCCGAGGACGAACCGAGCCGCGTCCCCGCGATCACCCGGCCGAGCGTGTCCGCGCGCCGCTCGCGCTCGAACCCCGCGTCCACCCGCAGCCCGCCGGCGAGCGAGGCGCGGCCGTGCGCCTGCAGCAGCGAGCGCCCGCGCTGCTCGCCGGGGAAACCGGCGTCCGCCTCGATCGCGCGCGCGTCCAATCCCCATCCCTGCCGGCCGGCGAAGAGCCGCGCTTGGCCGCCGCGCGTGCCCGCCGCCGCGCCGTACTCGGCCTCCGCGCCGAATCCGGCGAGCGGGGTGATGCGCGCGCGGAGCGACGTCGCCGGCACGGTGCCGTCACCCGGAACGGCGTAGTTGGCGGTGATGGAGCCGGGCGCGCCGCCGATCCCCAGCGACCCGGCGGTGACGCGCGGCGCGCCGGCGACGAAGCGGTTGCGCGCGGAGAAGCCCTCGGCCCAGAGCGGCCCCGCGCTCACCCGTCCGCCCGCGCCGTACCCCGCGCGGCCCGGCGCGACCAGTGGCGAGAGGGACCAGAACTGGTCGCCCAGCCGCAGCTCGCCGCGCGCGCCGCGGAGCGAGATGGAGAGCTGCTCCTGCTCGCCCAGCTCCGGCGCCGCAGCCCCGCGCCCGCGCCAGAACACGTCCACGCGCGTTCCCGCCGCCAGCGCGCCCGAGGCCGTCACCACCCCGGGAACGCCGCCGCGCGCATCCGTCCCCGACCCCGCGCGCAGGGCGACGGTGACGGGGAGCGTGCGCGCGTCCTCGCCGCGCGCGCCGCGCCGCACCAGCGGCACCCGCGCCGCCGCCGACCCCGCCGCGCCCTCCGCCGCCGCGCGCAGGGTGACGCGGTGCGCCGCGGCGCCGTGAGCCGCCTTCGTCGCCACGGTGACGCGCACGACGGCGCTCCCGCCCGCGGCGAGGTCGAGCGCCCGCGCGTCGGCTCGCGCGGCGAACCCGAGCGCCGACTCGACGGAGAGGCGGACGGCGGCGCGGCCGTTCCCGCGGTTCGTCACCCGGAACGCGACCGTGTACGGCGATCCGGCGACGGTGAAGCGCGGCGTCTCCTCCACCGCCACGTCGATCCCCCGCCGCGCGGCGACGGCGATCACCGCCGAGTCGGCGAATCCCCCGGCGCGGTAGCGGACGAGGTATGCGCCCGCCGCCGCGCCGCGCGGGACCACCATCCCCACCAGCCGCACCATCGATGCGCCCCCCGGCACCGGCGCGTCCGCGTCCGGCGAGACGAGCGGCCATCCCCGCGGCAGCGTCGCCGCGGCGGGTGCCGGAGATGCCGAGGGATTGCGGACGCGGAACGCCACCGTCACCGCCGCGCCCGGCTCCGCGGCGATGCGCGCCGGTCCGACCCGCTCCACCTGCGCGGCCAGCGGCGTCGCGACGAGGGAAGATGGAAGAATCACACGGAGGAAACGGAGGAAACGGAGGAACTCGTCGCGAGCCCTCCGTTTCCTCCGTTCCCTCCGTGTGAGATCCATCCCCATCGGCGCTCAGAGCTTCAGACGGTACTGCGCGCCGAAGACCTGATCGCCGCCGGCGTCGGCCACGACGAGCGCCTGGTAGTCGCCCGGGGGAACGGCGCCCAACTCGAACGCCTGCCGCAGCGACGTCCCCGGGTACATCAGCCCGCGCTGGCTGGTGAACGTTCCCGCCTTGCGCCCCGCCGCGTCGAACAGCTCCACGCGCAGCTCGGGGCGGTACGCCACGTCACCCGCGTTGGCGACCTCCACCTCCAGCACCTTCCGGTCGGCGGCGGCGTAGGCGCGTGCGCCGGTGAACGCCACCTTCGGCGCCGGCCCCGCCAGCGTGGTGGCGAGCTGCACGCCGTAGCGGATGGACGGCTGGATCCCCACCCGCACCCGCGCGCCGGCCGCGGCGGTGGACTCGGCGCTCCCGCGCGCGATCCCCTCCACCATCAGCATGCTCCACCAGGTGCCGGGCGCCGCGTCGGCGGGAACGGTCACCGTGTACCCCACCGTGGCCTCGCCGCCGGGCGCGATGCGCACCTGCGCCGGCGAGAAGGTCACCCAGCGCGCGCTGCTGCGCGGCAGCGACGACGGCGCCGGGTACCGCGTGGCGCCGTCGGCGGAGAAGGTGTAGTCGCTCAGGTAGAGCTTGGCCTCCTCGGTCTCGCGGCCGTCGTTGCGCAGCCGCAGCGTGCCCGTGTACGTCTCGCCGGGGCGCGCGGCGCGCTCCTCGACCGCGCTGCCGACGACGGTCACCTGCGCGCGCGCGGCGGTGGCCAGGGAGACGAGGGAAAGGGAGAGGGCGAGTGCTCGCTTCATGATTCGGAATCCCGCGGAAAAGAAAGCCGCGGGCGCGGCGGGAAGACGGCCCCGCCGCGCCCGCGAGAGCTTCACCCGGCTCAGGCGCCGGCGGTGATCGTGTAGGTGACGGTGCGCGTGGTCGACGGCACCACGCCCGCCGCGGCCGTCGCGGAGAGCGTGTAGGTGACGTTCAGCCCCGACGCGCTCACGGTGCCGATCCCCGTGACCACGTCCTGCGCCGTGGTGCCGAGCTGCACCGCGCCGGCGCTGGTGGCGCCCGCGGGGGCCGCCAGCGACACCGACAGCGCCACCCCGGCGGGCGTGTCGCTGTCGATCTGCGCGGTCACCTTGCGGTTGCTCTCGTTGGTGGTGATGGCGTACGTGGCGTTGGCCGTGGCCGACGTCGGCGCGCCGCCGGCGGTGGCCGTGCTGATCACCAGCGAGGGCGAGCCGGTGAAGGAGAGCTGGTTGATGGCCTGCACCTCGAGCGTCACGTCCTGCGTGGCCTGGGCGCGCGCGTCGACGGCGGAGACGACCAGGAGGGCGGCGGCGGGGATGGCGAACCGGATGAGCTTCATGGGTCGTGCGTCCTGCGAAATGGATCGGGAGGGATGCCGGGGGAGATTCACCCGGCGGTGACGGCCGCATCCGTAGGCACACCCCGCGCCATCCTGCGCAATTTATCCTATCTGCTGTAATTGCAACGAGATATGGAGATCGGCCGCCCGTCCGGCCCAGCCGCCGGTGGCGTCGCGAAAGTTCACGCCGGGGCGCGCGGAGGACGCGGAATGCCTGGGAACACCTGCATCTCCGCCCCCTGTCGCGTTTCTTGACGGTGACGGGGGATGGACAGAAGTGCCTCACGCGGAGACGCGGAGAACCAATTGCGGCACTGAGTTCTCCGCGTCCTCGCGAGAGTGAAAAAGAGGTCAGGACCCGCGCGAAGGGTGAGGCTCGGGCACCATCAGCGTCAGCCGCCCGGGGGCGAAGGCGTACTCGAAGCGGCGGGCCGGCATCGGCTCGCCGTCGGCGTTCACGGACAGCTCCTCGCCGGCCTCGACGAGGAGCGACGGGACCTTGCGGTAGGTCACGCGCGGGTGGTCGACGTGCCGCCCCGCGCGGATCTGCGGGGCGATGCGCGCGAACTCCAGGTGCCCCATCTCCTCGATGATGCACACGTCGAGCAGCCGGTCGTCCATCTCCGCCTCGGCGGTGAGATGGATGCCGCCGCCCGTCCGCCGCGCGTTGCCCACCGCGAAGACCAGGAACTCGCCGTCGTGCAGCGTCTCGCCCGCGGCGGTGAAGCGCGCGCGGGAGGCCGCCAGCCGCGCGAACTTGCGCACGCCGGTGATCACGTAGGCGATCGGGCCCAGCACGCTCTTCAGCGTCTCCGACGAATCGTCCGTCGCCTCCGCCCCAAAGCCGCCGGTGGAGACGTTCAGGAAGCAGCGCCCGTTCACCGTCGGCACGTCCACGTCGAACGGCACGCCGGCGACGGCCACCGCCAGCGCCGCCTCCGCGTCGTCGGTGGGAATGCCGAGCCCGGCCGCCAGGTCGTTCGCCGTCCCCATCGGCAGGATGGCGAGGCGGGGGGCGGAGGCGGCGTCCGCGCCGGAGCCGATCACCAGCCCGTTCACCACCTCGTTCACCGTCCCGTCGCCGCCGGCCGCGACCACGAGCTCGGCGCCCGCCTCGGCCGCGTCGCGCGCGAACCGCGCCGCATCTCCCTGCTCGAAGGTGACGCGCGCGTCGACCTGGTGGCCGGCCGCGCGCAACTTCTCCACGCCCGCGCGCACCTCCTCCAC
The DNA here is from genome assembly GCA_036377595.1 of Longimicrobium sp. Classification (NCBI taxonomy): domain Bacteria; kingdom Pseudomonadati; phylum Gemmatimonadota; class Longimicrobiia; order Longimicrobiales; family Longimicrobiaceae; genus Longimicrobium; species Longimicrobium sp. The sequence continues at coordinate 24,851 of DASUYB010000172.1, forward strand.
CGAGCCCGGCTTGACGATCAGAACGATGCGCACGACTACGCCTCCGCGAGGTGGGTCGGGGAGCGGGGTGACGATCGCAACCGGGCCCGCGAAAGGTCGGTGGCGACGATTGATACGCGAACAATGCGACTGAACTCGCGGCTACAACTACACACAGTCCGCCTTCGCGGACTCCGCATCCGCGCAGGGGCAACATCCTCGCCAGCGGCATCCCCCCGGGGCGGGGCCGGCCGCGCGCACGCGGGCGGCCTTCGCACGCGAAGCAGCCGCGAGCGAAGCGAGCCCAGGTCCCTCCCCCAGGTTGGTTTTGGGGGAGGGACAGGCGCGAAGCGCCAGGGAGAGGGCCTCGCGAGGACGGCGGACGCGCCGCCTCTCCACCCCACCTTCCTCCCCACTTCTCCCCACCGCCATCTCCGTGAGATCGAAAACGCAGAGTTCACGCGGCCCCGCGCGCGCGTAGGACCGGTTTCCGCTTCGGCTTATCTTCGCCTTGACGCGCCGGAAACGCGCGTTACCTTGGGACTTGGTGGGAAGGAGTGGGAGATTGTGGGGGATTCGGGAGCACCGGACCATCCGGGAGATGGATGCGCGGCTACCTGGGCAGCTTCCAGCACCAGATCGACGAGAAGGGCCGGCTCAGCCTTCCCGCGCAGTTCCGGCGGGAGAGCGGCGACGAGGCCCTGGTGCTGGTGCATGCCTTTCCCGAGTCGCTCACCCTCTATCCCCAGTCCACGTGGGCCACGGTGGAGGAACGCCTGCGGGAGATGATGCGCTCGTCACCCGAGGCCCGTACCTACGTGCTGCGGGTGACGGCCAACGCGGTCGAGGTGGCGCCCGACAAGCAGGGGCGCATCCTCGTTCCCCAGCGGATGCAGGACGCGGTGGGGATCACCGGGCCCACGCTGGTGGTCGGCGCGCTCGACAAGATCGAGCTGTGGAACCCCGACCGCTTCGCGCAGGCCACCGCCGAGCCCGCGGCCGAAGTCCAGAGCTTCTCGCACAAGATCTTCGCCTGACCCCGACGACCCGCACCGTGGAGGCACGATGATGCACGCCACGCCCCGCGCCGAGCCGCAGCGCGCCGCGCCCCGCCCCGTGCCCTGCGGGCTCGACCGGCACACGGGTCCGTTCGAGGCCATCCCCGAGCTGGACGGGTGGCTGGGCGCCGACTGGTGCGTCTGCCGGGCCTGCCGCAGCACGCTGACCACCTGGACCGCACTCCGGCAGCGCAGCGCGGCATGAGCGGCTACGCCTCCGCCTATCACGCGCCGGTGATGGTGGAGGAGGTGATGGAGATGCTGCGCCCCGAGCGCGGCGGGGTGTACCTGGACGGGACCCTCGGCGGCGGCGGGCACGCCGAGGCGCTGCTGGAGCGGGGATCGGATGCGCGCCTGATCGGCGTCGACCGCGATCCCGACGCGCTGGCGGAGGCGGGACGGAGGCTGGAGCGGTTCGGGGACCGGGTCCGATTGGTGAGATCGCCCTTCGCCGACGCGGTCGAGGCGGCGGGGATCGGCGAGGGGGCGCTGGACGGGGTGCTGCTGGATCTGGGGATCTCGTCGCACCAGATCGACGAGGCCTCGCGCGGGTTCACCTTCCGCCCCGGCGCGCCGCTGGACATGCGGATGGCGGGCGCGGGTGCCGGCGAGCCGAGCGCGGCGGACCTGCTGAACGAGATGGAAGAGGCCGGCCTGGCCGGCATGTTCTGGAAGTACGGCGAGGAGCGGCGTTCACGAATGCTGGCGCGGGTGGTGGGAGAGATGCGCGCACGGAAGCCGTTCGAGACGAGCGACGACCTGCTGGAGGCCATCGGCCGGGCCATGCCGCGCAGCGACGCGGCGGACCGCGCCCGCATCTTCCAGGCGCTGCGCATCGCGGTGAACGGCGAGATCGAGCAGCTGGAGACGGCGCTGGTGAAGTTCCGCGACACGCTCGCCCCCGGCGGAGTGTTCGCGATCCTCAGCTACCATTCGCTCGAGGACCGGCTGGTGAAGAATGCCTTCCGTGACTGGAGCCGTGCGTGCACTTGTCCGCCTGGATTGCCGGTGTGCCAGTGCGGCGGTGTGCCTCGGGGGGAGACTCTGGCACGGAAGGCCATCACCGCACGCCCGGAAGAAATCGAGCGGAACGTGCGCGCCCGGAGCGCGCGGCTCCGTGCCTGGAGGCACGCGTGAGCCGCCGCCCGGCCGCGCCGCTGCCGTACGAGGCGCCCCGCGCCGGCGCCGAGGCCCGCCGCGAGCGGCGCCGCCGGCGCGCGGGGTGGGTCGCGTACGCGGTGATCCTGGTGGCCGCCCTCTCCACCGTGGTCTGGCGGCAGACGGTCGGAGTCGAGCGCTTCCGCGAGCTGCAGCGGCTGCACGACGACGTGCGCCTGGCCCGCGCCGAGCGCGACGAGGCCGCCACGCGCGTACTCGAGCTGCAGCGCCGCGAGCGCATCGTGGCCTACGCGCAGCAGCGCTTGGGGCTGCACGTGGCGCGCGACGAGGAGATCGTCCTCCTGCGCGTGCCCGCCGGCGCCGCGCCGCGGGGCGATTCGGGCGCGGAGGCGCGGCCGTGAGCGCGCCGCATCGCCGTCCCGCCCCTTCGTCGTCCCCGGCGACGGCCGACGACGGCGTGACGCGCCGCCGGCGGATCTGGCTGATGGGCTCCGTCGGGCTGGCCGCGGTGCTGATCGTCGGCCGCGCGGTGCAGCTGCAGGGGTTCGAGGGCGACCGCTGGCGCGCCGAGGCCGAGAAGCAGCAGCAGACGCGCGTTCCCGTCCCCGCGCGCCGAGGCGCCATCTACGACCGCGACGGGGTGGCGCTGGCGCTGACCCGCGAGACCTTCGCCGTCTCCATCGCGCCGCAGGAGATCCGCGAGCGTGCGGCCGTCGTCGACCGTCTCGTGCACGGCCTCGGCCTTTCCCGCGCCGCCGCCCGCCGGGTGACGGATCCCCGCGAGCGCTGGGTGGTGATCCCCGGACGTTTTACCGTGGAGCAGCAGCGCGGATTGGCGGAGATGCGCGGCGTCTACGTGGAGCGGAAGCTGGAGCGCTTCTATCCGCAGGGGGATGTCGGACGCGAGGTCCTCGGCGTCGTCAGCGGCGACGGGCGCGCGATGGGGGGGATCGAGCAGGCGATGGACTCGCTGCTGCGCGGCGCCGACGGCTTCTCCGTCCTCCGCCGCGACGCGCGGGGGCGGAAGGAGGCCGCGCCCTCGCTCCCCGCCGTGGCCCCGCGCGACGGCAGCGACGTGGTGCTCACCCTCGACTTCGACCTGCAGGAGATCGCGGCCGAGGCGCTCGACGAGCAGATCCGCGTCACCCGCGCGATGGGCGGCGACATCCTGCTGACCGATCCCCGCACGGGCGAGATCCTGGCCGCCGTCTCCCGCCGCGCCGCGTCGCGCGACCTGAGCGCGTTCATCGAGCCGTACGAGCCGGGGTCGATCGCCAAGCCCTTCTTCGTCGCCTCTCTCCTCGCCGAGCACCGCGCCGCGCTGACGGACCGCGTGTTCGCCGAGAACGGCTCGTGGACGATGACCAACGGGCGCACGGTGACCGACGTGCACGCGTACGAGTGGCTGACGCTGCGCGACGGGCTGCGCGTCTCCAGCAACGTGGTGATGGCCAAGCTGTCGGAGCGGATCCCCGCGCCCCAGCAGTTCGCGTATCTGCGGGACTTCGGCTTCGGGACACAGACGGGGGTGGAGTATCCGGTCGAGTCTTCGGGGCGTCTGCCGCGCCCGGACCGCTGGTCGCCCTTCACCCCCGCCTCGCTGGCGATGGGCTACGAGATGTCGGTGACCCCGCTGCAGATGGCGATGGCCTACGGCGCGCTGGCCAACGGCGGCGTGCTGATGGAGCCCCGCCTCCTGCGCGAGGTGCGCGGGGCCGACGGGAAGACGCTGGAGCGCCGCGAGCCCCGCCGCGTCCGCCGCGTGATCCCGGTGGAGATCGCCGCCGCGCTGCGCGACGTGCTCGTCGAAGTCGTCGAAGACGGGACCGCGACGCGCGCCGCGCTCTCGACCTTCGAGGTGGCGGGGAAGACGGGGACGTCGCGGCGGACGGGGGCGAACGGGAGATACGAGGCGGGGGCGTACAACTCGTCGTTCGTCGGCTTCTTCCCCGCCCGCGCGCCGCAGCTGGTGATCTACGTGAAGCTCGACCGGCCGCAGGGCGACTACTACGGCGGCCTGACCGCCGCGCCGGTGACGCGCGCCACGCTGCAGGCCATCCTCGCCGCGCGCTCGCCCTCGCTCGACCGCCGCGCGCTGCTGGCGATGCGGACGCAGGCGCCCGAGCCCGTCACGACGAATCAGCCCGCGGCGGAGGACGACGCACCGGGGGGGATGGGGAACGCGGGGACGTACGTCTTCCTCTCCAACCAGCTTCCGCCCGCGCCGCGCGAGGACCGCTCGCCCCTCCCCGTCCCCGAGCTGGTGGGGCTGCCGATGCGCGACGCCGCGCGGCGGCTGCACGCCCTGGGCTTCCGCGTCCGCGTGCGGGGGATGGGATCGGTGAAGGAGACGCTCCCCGCGGCCGGCGCGACGGCGATGCGCGGCGATACGCTCACCCTCGTCGGCGCGGGGCTCTGATGGCGCTGACCGCGCGGGTGAACCTGGGGCAGATCGCCGAGCGGCTGCGGGCCGAGGGGCTGGTGAAGGGCGAGCGCGGGCTGGCCGAGCGCGCCGCCGCCCGCCCCGTGCCCGAGGCGTGGACGGATTCGCGCAAGGTCAAGTCGGGCCACCTCTTCTGCGCCATCAAGGGGACGGAGGGAGACGGGCACCGCTTCCTCCACGACGTCTCCGCGCGCGGCGCGGCGGGCGCGACGGTGGAGCGGCGCGACCACATGATCGGGCTGCCGCAGATCGAGGTCACCGACGGGCGCCTGGCCGCCGCGTACGCCGCCGCCGCCGTCTACGGCGACCCGTGGAACGAGCTGACGCTGGTCGGGATCACGGGAACGAACGGGAAGACGACGAGCGCCGCCATCCTCCGCCACCTCCTCGGCCGGCGGGGACCGGCGGGGTCGATCGGGACGCTGGGCGCGGTGGACCACGAGGGGAAGGTGATCCCGGGGACGGAGGGGCTCACCACCCCGGGGCCGGCGGACGTCGCGCGCTGGCTGCGGATGTACCGGGACGGGATCGGGGGGACGGCGGACACGCCCGCCACGAAGGTGGACGCGGTGGCGATGGAGACCAGCTCGCACGCGCTGCACCAGGACCGCCTGGCGGCGGTGCGGTTCGACGCGGCGCTGTTCACCAACCTCACGCGGGACCATCTCGACTACCACGAGACGATGGAGGAGTACCGCGCGGCCAAGCTCCGGCTGCTGGAGCTGCTGAAGCCCGCGGGCGCGGCTGTGCTGAACGCGGACGATCCGGCATGGAACGGTGTGGGGGCATCGGGAAACTGCCGGGTCGTCCGCTTCAGCACTTCCGCCCCGGCGGACGTCAGGGCGCGCGACGTCCGGACGGGGAACGGGGGGATGGAGTTCGTCCTCTCCACCCCGTCCGGCGACGCCGACGTGGTGCTGCCGCTGTTCGGCGACTTCAACGTGGCCAACGCCGTGGGGTGCGCGGCCGTGCTCTGGGCGCTGGGCTGGTCGGTGGGCGAGATCGCCGCCGGGCTGGCCACGCTGCCGCAGGTGCCCGGTCGCCTCGAGCGCGTCTCCGGGCCGCCGCAGAGCGCCACGGTGATCATCGACTACGCGCACACGCCGGACGCGCTGGAGCGCGCGCTGGCGGCGCTCAGGCCGCTCACGCGCGGCCGCCTGTGGGTCGTCTTCGGCGCCGGCGGCGACCGCGACGCGGGGAAGCGCCCGGAGATGGGGCGCATCGCCGCCGAGGCCGCCGACGTGGCCGTGGTGACCAGCGACAACCCTCGCACGGAGAGCCCCGAAGCGATCATCGACGACATCGAGCGCGGCATGGGACGTGCACCCCGCCACCGGGTTCCCGACCGCCGTGAGGCCATCCGCCACGCCCTCTTCCACGCTGCCCTGGACGACGTGATCCTGCTCGCCGGCAAGGGCCACGAGACCTACCAGATCGTGGGGAAGGAGACGCGCCCGTTCGACGAACGGCAGGTGGTCCGCGAGGTCCTTTCCGAACGCCATGCGGCGAGTGGAGGTGCAGGTTGAGCGGGTTCCGCTGGACCGCCGACGAGGTGTCGCGCGCGCTGGGGCTCGAAGGTGGCCCTGGCGCGATGGAGTTTTCGGGTGTGTCGACGGACACGCGGAAGATCGGCCCCGGATCGCTCTTCGTCGCCCTGCGCGGCGAGAAGTTCGACGGGCACGACTACCTGGCCCAGGCGGCCGAGGCGGGGGCGACCGGCGCCGTCGTCTCGCATCGCCCTGACGATGCGCCGGCGTCGCTCGTCTACTTCACCGTGGCCGACACGCTGCACGCGCTCGGCGCGCTGGGCCGCCACCGGCGCCGCGCGCTGGGGGCGGACGTGAAGGTGGTCGCCGTCGCCGGGAGCAACGGGAAGACGACGACCAAGGACCTGCTCCGCGCCGCGCTTTCTCCCCGCTTCCGCGTGCACGCGACCGAGGGGAACCTGAACAACCAGGTGGGCGTGCCGCTCACCCTGCTGGCGGCGCCGGACGACGCCGGGGTGCTGGTGGTGGAGACGGGGACGAACGAGCCGGGGGAGATCGCCATCCTCGGCGCCATCGTGGAGCCCGACGCCGCCGTCATCACCTCCATCGGCGAGGAGCACCTGGAGGGGCTGGGATCGGTTGAGGGCGTGCTGGAGGAAGAGCTCTCCATCCTCCGCCATCTCCGCCCCGGCGGATTCGCGGTGGTCGCGGAGGATCCCGCGGAGCTCCCCGAGCAGGCGATGGAGATCGTCGGGGGGATGCGGCTGCGGGTGGCGGGGCTCGACGCGGAGGCCGACGTGCGGCCCGACGCGGGCGCGGAGGGGATCGAGGTGCTCCCCGGCGGCGCCACGCGCTGGCAGTTCCGCGGCGTGGTGATCGACCTGCCGCTGCCGGGGATGCACAACGTGCGCAACGCGCTGATCGCGCTCGGCGTGTCGACCGAGCTCGGCGTCCCCGTGCGCGACTCGGCGGACGCCATCGCCGCCATGCCCGCGCCGAAGATGCGGACGGAGTGGCGGCGCGTGGGGACGCTGAACGTGCTGGCGGACTGCTACAACGCCAATCCCCCCAGCACCCGCGCCGCGCTCGAGCTGCTGGCGTCGGTGCCGTCGGCGGGGGAGAAGGTGGCCGTGCTGGGGACGATGCGGGAGCTGGGGGCGCATGGAGACGCGCTGCACCGTGGCCTGGCGCAGGACGCGCTGGCGCGGCTGGGCGCGGGGATCGACGCGGTGGTGTTCACGGGCGATTACGTCGCCGCCGTGGACGGGACCGCGCGCGAGGACGTGATCGCCGCCGAGGACCCGCTGGAGGCGTACGAGCGGCTGCGGCCGCGGCTGAAAGGCGACGAGACCATCCTGCTCAAGGGCTCGCGCGGCGTGGCGCTGGAGCGGCTGATCCCCTTGCTGGAGCGTGACTTCGCCGGCGGCGCGCAGGCCGCCGAGGCATCCACCGCGCACGCCGGGGCCTGAGCAGCGCATGCTCTACTACTTCCTGGTGCCGCTGGCCGAGCAGAACCTGGCCTTCAACGTCTTCCGCTACGTGACCTTCCGCGCGGCAGGCGCGGTGGTGACCGCGTTCCTGGTGGCGTTCTGGTTCGGCCCCGCCATCATCGCGCGGCTGCGGATGCTCAAGGTGGGCCAGGTCGTCCGCACCGAGGGCCCGCAGACGCACCTGGGGAAGAGCGGCACCCCCACGATGGGCGGCGTGCTGATCGTGATGGCCACGGTGATCCCCACGCTGCTGTGGGCGCGGCTCGACCAGTTCAACACCTGGGCGGTGCTCGTCACCATCATCTGGCTGGGGACGCTGGGGTTCCTCGACGACTACCTGAAGATCACGCGGAAGAAGACCGAGGGGCTGAAGGGGCGCTACAAGCTGGTGGGGCAGACCGCGGCGGGGCTGGTGCTGGGGCTGGCGCTGGTGTTCGTCCCCCAGTGGCTGCGCGGGATGGACACGGGGATCCCCACCTATCCGTTCGCGTGGACGCAGATCCCGTTCTTCAAGACGGTGCACATCTCGCTCTGGTGGCCGCTCTACATCCTGTTCGTGACGTTCATCATCGTGGGCTGCAGCAACGCGGTGAACCTCACCGACGGGCTCGACGGGCTGGCGGCGGGATTGTCGGCGATCGCGGCGACGACCTTCGGCGTGTTCGCGTACCTGCTGGGGCGGGTGGACGCGGCCAACTACCTGAACGTGTTCTACATCCCCGGCGCGGGCGAGCTGGCCATCTTCCTGGTGGCCCTGGGCGGGGGATGCATGGGCTTCCTCTGGTTCAACGCGCACCCGGCCGAGGTGTTCATGGGCGACACCGGGTCGCTGGCCATCGGGGGGGTGCTGGGATGCGTGGCGGTGCTGCTGCGCGCCGAGTTCCTGCTCGGCATCATCGGCGCGATCTTCGTGGCCGAAGCGCTCTCGGTGATGCTGCAGACGGCGTACTTCAAGTACACCAAGCGGAGATACGGCACGGGCCGGCGGATCTTCCGGATGGCGCCGCTGCATCACCACTTCGAGCAGATCGGGTGGCACGAGAGCAAGGTGATCATCCGCTTCTGGATCATGGGGATCATGTGCGCGCTGGTGGCGTTTGCGACGCTGAAGATCCGATAGGGAAGTGCCCAGTGCCCAGTGCTTAGTGCCCAGTACAGGGGCTGAGCGGCGCAGGGAGATGAACCCGGGCGAAAGGTTCCAAAGACCTTTGTGCTGGGATTGAGTGAAAGGCCGCTGGGGATTCCCGGGTTGAAACCCGGGGCTGGAACGGCAGTGAAGTCCGCCTTCGCGGACTGGGGATCGGGGTGGGGGTGGTTGCAGTTTCTCCCCTCCCCTGCGAAGCGGGGGAGGGGCTGGGGGAGGGGGCCAGCCGGGCGGGCAGGATGCCTCTCTCAGCAGCACCGAGGCTGGGGTTGGGCTGAGTTCACTTAGGACTCAGGACTTGGGACTCAGGACTTTTTTCGGCCGGGCACCTGGCACTGGGCACTGCCATGCATCCATCACTCGTCGGCGAAACCATCGGCGTGCTGGGGCTGGCCCGCAGCGGGCTGGCCGCCGCGCGGCTCGCGCTTTCGCGCGGCGCCCGCGTATACGCCAGCGACATGGCCGACAACCCGCAGACGCGCCGCGCCGCCGAGCAGGTCAACGCCATGGGCGGCCTGGCCGAGACCGGCCGCCACGACCTGGGCAAGCTGGCGCGCTGCAACCGCATCGTCCTGTCGCCCGGCATCCCGCCGACCGCGGCGGTGCTGCGCGCGCCCGAGATCCGCCACGTGCCCGTCATCCCCGAGATCGAGTTCGCGTTCGGGCTTCTCGAGTGCCCCGTGGTCGCCATCACCGGGACGAACGGGAAGACCACCGTCACCTCGCTGATCGGCCATCTCCTCCACGAGCACGGCCAGGACGCGGCGGTCGGCGGCAACATCGGCACCGCGCTCAGCGAGCTGGTGCTGCGCGAGCCGCAGCCCCGCATCGCCGTGGTGGAGACGAGCTCGTTCCAGCTGGGCGGCATCCGCGAGTTCAACCCGCGCATCGGCGTGCTGACGAACCTGGCGCCCGACCACCTGGACTGGTACAGCAGCGTCGACGCCTACTACGCCGACAAGGCGCACCTCTTCCGCAACGCCACCGGCGAGAGCCGCTGGGTGCTGAACGGCGAAGACGAGAAGGCGCGCAACCTCCCCGGCAATGCGCCGGGGACGCGCTACTACTTCCGCGTGCAGTCGCCGCTCGCCCCGGGCGAGATGGGGGGATTCCTCTCCGACGACGGGTGGCTGACGCTGCGGCTGGACGGGCGCGACGAGCGCATCATCCCCGCCGGCGAGCTGCGCATCCTGGGGCCGCACAACGTGGCCAACGCGCTGGCCGCCTCCATCGCCGCGCGGCTGGCGGGCGCGTCGGTGGACGCCATCGCGCGCGGGCTGCGCTCGTTCGAGGCGCCGCCGCACCGCCTGCAGCCCGTGGCCGAGATCGACGGCGTGCTGTGGATCAACGACAGCAAGGCCACGAACATCGCGTCGACGCGAGTCGCCGTGCAGGGGATGACGCGGCCGGTCGTGCTCCTGCTGGGCGGGCGCCACAAGGGCGAGCCGTACACCGAGCTCCTTCCCGATCTCCACAACGTCCGCGCGATCCTGGCCTACGGCGAGGCCGGGCCGATCATCGAGGGCGACCTCGCGGGACAGGCGCCGGTCGAGCGCGTTTACGGCGGCTTCGACGACGTGGTGCGGCGCGCGCGGGAAATCGCGCGGCCGGGGGATGCGGTCCTGCTCAGCCCCGCGTGCAGCAGCTTCGACATGTTCGCGAACTACGAGGAGCGCGGCGCCCGCTTCGTCCAGCTGGTGACGGGGAAGGCGGCGCCCGAGCCCGCGCTGGAGGCCGCGTGAGCGTGCTCGCGCTCGTCCGCCGCCGCGGCGAGGGCGGCACCGCCGTCCTGCAGCCCGTCGTCCCCCCGCGCGAGCGGCGGGCGAAGGTGGCGGCGCCTCCATCTCCCGTCGACGCCGTGCAGGCCGACGTGTGGGAGGCGCGCGCGCTGGTCGGCCTCACCTTCGTGGCCTTCTGCTTCGGGGTGATCGAGATGTACTCCGCCAGCGCGTTCATGGCGCGGGCGGAGGGGCATCCGTCGCACTGGTACGCGCTGAACCAGGTGGCCGGCGCGGGGCTGGGCGCGGTGATGGCGGCGGTGCTGTCGCGCGTGGACCATCGCCGCTACCGGCTGTGGGCGTGGCCGCTGCTGCTGGTGATCGGCGCCATGCTGGTGGTGATCGTGATGCCGGGGACGTCGGCCATCGCGCCGCGGATCAACGGCGCGCGACGCTGGCTGAACCTGGGCATCTCCTTCCAGCCCAGCGAGTTCGCCAAGATCGCGCTGATCGCGTGGACGGCGGCGCTGGCGGTGAAGAAGCAGGACCGGCTGCACTCGCTCAGCAAGGGGCTCCTCCCCTTCCTGGTGGTCTGGCTGCCGATCGTGGCGCTGGTGCTGCTGGAGCCGAACATGAGCGCCGCGCTGCTCCTCCTCCTCCTCTCCGCGCTGGTGCTGTTCGCGGGCGGGGCGCGCATCGGGCACTTCATCTTCTTCGGCCTGCTCGCCGTCCCCGTGATCTGGCACCAGATCACGCACGCGGGCTACCGGATGCAGCGCATCGCCGCGTTCCTGGACCCGACCGCGGACACCGACGGCGTCAGCTACCAGATCTACCAGTCGCTGATCGCGGTGGGATCGGGGGGATTGGGAGGAGTCGGATTCGGCGGGAGCCGGCAGAAGTTCGGCTTCCTTCCCGAGCCGCACAACGACTTCCTCTTCTCGATGATCGCCGAGGAGTGGGGGCTGCTGGGGATCGTGTTCGTCGTCGCGATCTTCGCCGGCTTCCTGTGGGTGGGCTACCGGATCGCGGCGCGCGCGCCCGACCGCTTCGGCTACCTGCTGGCTGTCGGGATGACCAACATGATCGCCGTGTCGGCCTTCCTGCACATGGGCGTGGCGCTGTCGCTGCTGCCGACCACGGGCGTGGCGCTGCCGTTCATGAGCTACGGCCGCAGCGCGCTGCTGGCGCAGTTCTGCGCCGTCGGCATCCTGCTGAGCGTGGCGCGGTCCGCCCGGCGGGGCCCGGCGTGAGCGCGCGGGTCCTCTTCGCCGGCGGCGGCACCGGGGGGCACCTCTATCCCGCGCTGAACCTGGGCGATGCGGTGAAGCGCGCGGACCCGGACGCGGAGGTCTTCTTCGTCGGCGCGCAGCGCGGGGTGGAAAGCCGGGTGCTGCCGGAGAAGGGCGTCACCCACCAGCTGCTGCCGATGGAGCCGATCCGCCGCGCGCGGCCGTGGGAGAACTGGAAGCTGGTGCCGGCGATGTTCGGCACCTGGTCGCGGCTGCGGCGCATCTTCTCCGCCTTCCGCCCCGACGTGGTGGTGGGGACGGGGGGATACGCCAGCGGGCCCGCGGTCTTCTACGCGATGATGCGCCGGGTGCCGTTCGCGCTGCAGGAGCAGAACTCGTTTCCGGGGTTCGTGACGCGCAAGCTGGCCGGCCGCGCGCGGCAGCTGCACCTCGCCTTTCCCGAGGCGCGGAAGTACCTGAAGCCCGGCCCGCGCACCGAGGTGTTCGAGTACGGCAACCCCATCAAGCCGCCCGACTTCGCGGTCGACCGGGCGACGGCCCGCGCGAACTTCGGGCTGGGGGAGGGAACCGTCTGCCTGGTGACGGGGGGGAGCCAGGGCGCGCGCGCGGTCAACGAGGCGCTGCTCTCGGACCTGCGCGGCGTGGCGGAAGGGAGACTGGAGGCGCCGCCGGCGGGATTCGAGATCCTGTGGGCCACGGGGACGGCGAACTTCGACTCGATCCAGGCCAGGCTGGGGGAGATCGGGCGGCCGGCGTGGGTGAAGCCGATGGCGTACATCGAGGACATGCCCGGCGCGCTGGCCTCGGCCGATTTCGCGATCAGCCGCGCGGGGGCGATGTCGCTGGCGGAGCTGTGCGCCTGGGGCGTGCCGGCGATCCTGGTGCCGCTCCCCACCGCCGCCGCCAACCACCAGCACCACAACGCGGTGGCCCTGGCCGACGCCGGCGCCGCGCTGCTGGTGCCCGAGAGCGAGCTGGGCCAGGGCCGCCTGTGGGGCGAGATGATGAGCCTCGCCGCCGACCCCGCCCGCCGCGCCGAGGTGGCCGCCAGAGCGAAGGAGCGCGGCAAGCCGGATGCGGCGGACCGGATCGCGGCCGAGCTGCTGCGGCTGGTGCCGGCGAAGTGAGCCCTCTCCGGCTCGCCCAGGCTCGCCACCTCTCCCGTACCGGGAGAGGTAGCCAGAGCCGGCGCCGGCGCGACGGACTAGCATCGGAGAGTGCGCTGAGTTCGCAGTTCTCCCCTCCCCTGCGCAGCGGGGGAGGGGCCGGGGGAGGGGGCCGGCCGCGGCCGCGCAGATGAAGGTGGTCCGCGCCGAACTTGACCCCGCGCTGAGGTCTCCCCCTCCCCCAGGCGGTTTTGGGGGAGGGGGTCGGGGGGAGAGGGCTACCGCGCCGGGCGGGCACGATGCCTCTCCCGCGGCAGAAGCTGGCGAGTGATCATTCCGCGGCGATCGCCCCCGGTGGCGGGTGGTGGATGGGGATCGTCGGGAGCCGGGCCGCCGGGGGCCCGCCGCGGAGAAGCAGGGGAGAGGCAGGGAGCCGCGCACTGATGCACTCTCGCACTCACGCACTGCCAGTTCCTGGCACTTGGAACTGGGCACCTGGCACTGGGCACCGGGCACTTTCGAGACGAGCCCTTTGCCCTATCAGGGAAGGTTGCAGAACCGTAGAATGGTGAGCGAAATCGACCTCGTGGAGCTGGCCCGCAGCGGCCCCGTGCACTTCGTCGGCATCGGCGGGGCGGGGATGGCTCCGCTCGCCGAGATGCTGCTGCTGGCGGGCGGACAGGTCACCGGCTGCCAGGACCACGTGAACGCCTCCGCGCGGCTCCTCCACCGCCACGGCGCCCTCATCACCGAGGGGCACGACCCGGCCCACGTGGCCGACTGCCTCGCCGTGGTGATGACCGCCGCGGTGCCGGACGACCACCCGGAGATCGCCGCCGCGCGGGCGCGCGGGATCCCGGTGCTGAAGCGGGCGCGGGCGCTGGGCGCCATCGTCAACCGCGGCACCGTGGTCGGCATCGCGGGGACGCACGGGAAGACGACCACCACCACGCTCACCACCACCGTCCTGGCCGCCGCCGGGCTCGACCCCACGGGCTTCGTGGGCGCGCACGTCCCCGCGTGGGGCGGCAACCTGCGGCGGGGTGGGGACAGGGTCTACGTGGTGGAGGCAGACGAGTACGACCGCTCGTTCCACCAGCTGGCGCCGAAGATCGCCGTCGTCACCACGCTCGAGGCCGACCACCTGGACATCTACGGCTCGCTCGAGGCGGTGGAGGAGTCCTTCCTCACCTACGCCGAGTCGGTGCCCGACGACGGGATGATCGCCTGCTGCGCCGACGACTACGGCGCGTCGCGTCTCGCGAATGGTCTCCGCGGCGGTCCCGAGCGGGTGATGACGTACGGGCTGAACGCGGGATCGATGCTGCGGGCGGAGGAGGTGGTCGCGGACGGCGCGGCGCAGCGCTTCACCGTGCGCGAGCGCGGGCAGGTGCTGGGGACGGCGACGCTGCGGGCGCCGGGGCTGCACAACGTCCGCAACGCGCTGGCCGCCGTCGCCGTCGCCCGGCGCTTCGGGATCGCGTGGGAGACCATCGCGCGCGGGCTGGCGGAGTACTCGGGGATTGATCGCCGGTTCGAGCACGTGGGCGAGGCGGGCGGGGTGCTGTTCGTGGACGACTACGCGCACCATCCCACGGAGATCGAGGCCACGCTGCGCGCCGCGCGGGCCTCGCATCCCGACCGCCGTCTCGTCGCGGTCTTCCAGCCGCACCTGTACTCGCGGACGCGCGACTTCGCGCCGGAGTTCGGGCGGGCGCTGGCGGCGGCGGACGTGGTGTTCCTGACGGACATCTATGCCGCGCGCGAGCAGCCCATCCCCGGCATCACCGGCGAGCTGATCGCCACCCCCGCGCGCGAGGTCGGCGGCGACGTGCGCTACGTCCCTTCGCGCGACGAGATCGTCGACGCCGTCGCCGCGGAGCTGCGGCCCGGCGACCTCTGCCTGACGATGGGCGCGGGGAACCTGGACGAGGCGTCGCGCGAGCTGCTGGAGATGCTGGGCGAGCCGGCGGAGATGGCGCGATGAGGAAGCTCCGCCTCGCCCTGCTCGCGATCCCGCTGGCCGCCGCGGCCGCGTCGCCCTGGTGGGCGCCGCCGCTCGGCCGCGAGATCGACTGGTTCGGCGCGGAGCGGGTGGAGGTGACGGGCGCGCGTCTCCTGGCCCCGCACGAGGTGCTGCGCGCCAGCGGCGTCCTCGTGGGGACGAACGTGTGGAGCGATCCCGCGCCCTTCGTCGCCGCCCTGAAGCGGCATCCAGCCGTCGCCGACGCGCAGGTGGTGCGGGTGCTCCCGCGCACGCTGCGCATCCGGGTGACGGAGAAGACGCCCGCCGCGCTGGTCCTGGCGGGGACGCTGCGTCCCGCCACCGCGGACGGCGAGGTGCTCTCGGTCGATCCGGCGCGCGAGCAGATCGATCTCCCGCTGCTGGACGGGCGGGTGAGGACGGACGACCGCGGCCGCGTGACCGACGTGGACGTGCGCGCCGCGCTGGCCGAGGCAGGACGGCTCGCCGAGCTGGAGCCGGCGCTGATGGCGCGGGTGAGCGAGCTCCGCCCCGCCCGCGGCGAGATCCGCCTGGTGCTCGGCCGCCCCGCGCTGGACGTGCTGGTCCGCGCCGGGCTGCCGCAGGAGCAGCTGCTCCGCCTCCGCGCCGCGCTGGACGACGTCGCCCGGCGGGCGGCCGCGGACACCACGCGCCACGGACGCCCCGTGGTGGACGCACGCTTCGACGACCAGGTGGTCGTCCGCTGGCCGGCTGGCCGCGAATCCCCGAACGCCGTGAAGACCCCCGTTCCCACGCACCCGACCTGATGCGCCCAACCGTCGTCGCCGGCCTGGACATCGGCTCCAGCAAGACCGCCGTCGTGATCGCCGAGATCGACGGCGAGGCGCCGCAGCGCGCGCAGGTCAAGATCCTGGGCGTGGGCCAGGCGCGCACCACCGGCATCCGCCGCGAGATCGTCACCGACATCGAGGCCACCACCGAGGCCGTGCGCAAGGCGGTGAAGGAGGCCGAGCTGATGGCGGGGGTGAAGGTCGACCGCCTCTACACCGGGATCGCCGGCGAGCACATCCACGCGTGGCCGTCGAACGGCGTGGTGGCCGTGGGCCGCGCGCAGGGCTCGCGCGACCAGGAGGTGAGCGCCGGCGACGTGGAGCGCGTGAACGAGGTCGCCCGCGCGGTCCCCATCCCCGCCGACCGCGAGCTGATCCACGCCATCCCGCAGGAGTACATCGTCGACGCGCAGGGCGGCATCCGCGACCCCGTGGGGATGGCGGCCATGCGCCTCGAGGCCGAGGTCTTCATCGTCACCGGCAGCGCCAGCGCCGCGCAGAACATCCGCAAGTCGGTGACGCGCGCGGGGTACCAGGTGGCCGAGCTGGTGCTGGAGCCCATCGCCTCGTCGCAGGCGGTGATGTCGGAGGACGAGAAGGAGATCGGCACGGCGCTGGTCGAGCTGGGCGGGGGGACGACCGACGTTGCCATCTTCCACGAGCGGAAGATCCGCCACCTCGCGTCCCTCCCCTGGGGCGGCGCGACGGTGACGAACGACCTGGCCAAGGGCCTCTCCCTCCCCTACGCCGAGGCGCAGCGGGCGAAGGAGCGCTGGGGCTCGGCGCGGGCCGATCTCGTCAATCCCAACGAGACGTTCGAGATCCCCGGGCCGGCGCAGGGGCAGACGCGCCACGTCGCGCGCGAGCTGCTGGCGCACATCATCGAGCAGCGGCTGGACGAGATCTTCGGCCTCGTCGCCGCCGAGCTGGACCGGAGCGGGCTGGCGGACCAGCTGGGGGGCGGGATCGTGCTCACCGGCGGCGGCGCGTCGCTGGCGGGAATCGTCGAGCTCGCGGAGCGCAGCTTTGCCGCGCCGGTGCGCATCGGGGTGCCCGGAGACGGACTCGGCGGGCTTGCGGATTCGGTGCGGCGGCCCAAGTTTGCTACCGCTGCCGGCCTCGTCATCTACGGCTCCCGCCGACTCATCGACGACACCCCCGAAGGCGCCGCTTCCGGAGCATCCGTTTCCGGCGCGCTGCGCCGAGTGAAGGACTGGCTCGCGGACTTCTTCTAGGTCCAACGGCCCCAGGACACGTGCATGCGAACCCTACCGGCGGAACCCTCCCACGCGACCGGAGGAGCGAACCCACGATGATCTTCGAGTACGAAGACCCCATGCCCCAGAACGCCCGCATGAAGGTGGTGGGCGTGGGCGGCGGCGGCGGCAACGCCGTCGACCGGATGATCGACGAGGACCTGGAAGGCGTGGAGTTCATCTCGGTGAACACCGACGCGCTGGTCCTGAAAAAGAGCAAGGCCCCGGTCAAGATCCAGATCGGCCAGAAGCTCACCCGCGGGCTGGGCGCCGGCGCCCGCCCCGAGGTGGGGCGCGAGGCGCTGGAGGAAAACCGCGACGAGGTGCGCAAGGCCCTCGAGGGCGCCGACCTGGTCTTCGTCACCGCGGGGATGGGCGGCGGCACCGGCACCGGCGCGGCGCCGCTCATCGCCGAGATGGCGCGCGAGCTGGGCGCGCTCACCATCGCCATCGTCACCAAGCCCTTCCTCTTCGAGGGGAAGAAGCGGATGCAGCAGGCCGAGGCGGGCCTCGCCGAGCTGAAGCGCTCGGCCGACACCATGATCGTGGTGCCCAACGAGCGCCTGCTGTCGGTGGTGGGGAAGGGCACCACCTTCAAGGACGCGCTGAAGAAGGCCGACGAGGTGCTGCTGCACGCCACGCAGGGGATCTCGGACCTGATCCGGGTGACCGGCGAGGTGAACGTGGACTTCGCCGACGTGCGCACCATCATGTCGAACCGCGGCGCGGCGCTGATGGGCACCGGCTTCGGCAAGGGCGAGAACCGCGCGGTCGAGGCGGCGCAGGAGGCCATCTCCAGCCCGCTGCTCGACAACATCTCCATCAGCGGCGCCACCGGGGTGCTGATCAACATCACCGGCGGAATGGACCTGGCCATCGACGAGGTGACCACCATCTCCTCGATCATCCAGGAGGCCGCGGGCGACGACGCCGAGATCATCTTCGGCGCGGTGCACGACAGCGGGCTGAAGGAGGAGGTGCGCGTCACCGTGATCGCCACGGGCTTCGAGCGGCAGGAGCCGGTGTACGAGCGCCGCCCCGACGGCGTGATCCGCCCCGACTTCCGCGCGCCGCGCGCCGAGGTGCGCCCGCTCTCCGGCTCGCGCGTGGTGATGCCGGGCGACGGCCCCTCGCCGTTCGCGCCGCGCACCCCCGCCACGCCGGCCGAGCGCGAGCCCACGCCGTTCCACCCGCGCACGCCGCCGCCCGCGCCCGAGCGCGAGCCGGCGCGCGAGACGCCGGTCACGCGGCTGCCGGTGCCGCCCCGGCAGCCGGAGAAGAACGTGAACGACCTCGAGATCCCCACCTTCATCCGCCGCCAGATGGACTGATGGGGGAGATCGTGGTAAGTTGATGCGAGCGCAGCGAGTTCCCGCTGGACGGCGGGGGCTCGCTGCGCTTCGCTTGGGGGGGCCTTCGACGGATGCGGCGCGGTGAATGAGCTGCGATGCATCGCGCCGGCGGGGAGGCCCTCTCCCTGGCGCTTCGCGCCGGTCCCTCCCCCAAAACCGACTGGGGGAGGGACGGAGGCTCGCTTCGCTCGCGGCCACTCAGCGCATGGGCGGCTGCGACGCCAGGGGCCAGCGCGGATGCATGCGTGCCACCCTCTCCAGGTACGGGAGAGGGTGGCGAGCCTAAGCGAGCCGGGAGAGGGCGCGATGCCGCGGCCTGTAGTGAATCCGTCTTGACAGGCTGAAAGTCCGCCGGGTTCGCGGCAGTTCCGCAGGTTGGCTTCGTCGAAGCTGCAGTCCAATCGCTACAGATCCACAGATCCACCGCAGCAGATCCAGATCCAGGAGGTACCGGGGATGGCCAATCCCTACCGCTTGCTCTCGATGGGGGTGATGGGCGTGTTCGGCGTTGCGCTGGGCGCGGCGTTCGTCCGCGGCACGAAGGACGACGCGCCGCCGCCTCCGCCCGCGCTCCTTCCCGCCGCGCACGCCGCGCCGCTGGAGACCGTGCGCCAGTCGAAGCTCCGGCACGGGCACTCGCTGGGCGAGCTGCTGCGCCAGCTGGAGATCGACGCCGCGCAGGCGGCCGCCATCCTCGCGCAGCTCCCCGACTCCGCGGGTGAGCACGAGGTGGGCGAGGGACGCGAGTTCGACCTGCGCTTCGCCGCGCGCACCGGCGGCGTGCGGCGGATGACGCTGCAGCTGGACGCCGACCGCGTGCTGAGCGTGGACGGCCGCGGCGGCGCGCTGAAGGCCCGCGTCGACTCGGTCGAGGTCCGCACCGACACCGCGGTGTTCAGCGGCACCGTGCGCTCGTCGCTCTACCAGGCGCTCAGCCAGGGGCACGGCGACATCCCGCGCCGCGAGCGCACCCGGATCGCCGACCAGATCGCCGACCAGATCTTCGAGACGCGGATCGACTTCTCCAACGACCTCAATCCCGGCGACAGCTACCAGATCCTCTACGAGCGCACCGTGCGGCCGGACGGCACCGCGCGCCGCTCGCGCCTGCTGGCCGTGCGCTTCCTCCTCTCCGGCCGCCTGTACGACGCGTACCTCTTCCGCCACGACGGGCAGGACGGGTGGTACGACGGCCGGGGGCAGGCGATGAAGCGCGGCTTTCTGCGCGCGCCGCTGGAGTTCCGCCGCATCTCGTCCGGCTTCACCCTGGCCCGCTTCCACCCCATCCTGCACCGCTGGCGCGCGCACGTGGGGATCGACTACGCCGCGTCGCCGGGAACACCGGTGCGCGCGGTGGCCGACGGCGTGGTGCGCCGCGCCGGCCGGGCGGGGGGATACGGCAACGTGGTGGAGATCGCCCACGGGCGCGGGTATTCGACCCGCTACGGCCACCTGCGCGGCTTCGCGAAGGGGATCGACGAGGGCACGCGGGTGAAGCAGGGGCAGGTGATCGCGTACGTGGGGATGACGGGGCTGGCCACCGGCCCGCACCTCCACTACGAGTTCCGCGAGAACGGGCGGCCCATCAACCCCGCGTCGGTGAAGGAGATCCAGGCCGAGCCGGTGGCCGGGTCGCGCTTCCGCGAGGTGGTCGAGGCCCGCGTCGCGGCGATGGAGCGCGAGGCCGGCGTCAAGCTCGCCGAGCGGCCCCGGCGCGAACGCGATCGTGGCTGACGGCTTCGCCCTGTATCCCGCCATCGACCTGCGCCGCGGCCGCTGCGTGCGGCTGGAGAAGGGCGAGGCCAGCCGCGAGACGGTCTACGGCGACGACCCGCTCGCCGTAGCGCGCTCGTTCGCGGACGCGGGCGCGGAGTGGATCCACGTGGTCGACCTCGACGCCGCGTTCGGCGACGGCTCCAATCGCGCGCTCATCCGCCGCATCGTCTCCGAGACGCCGCTGAAGGTGCAGACGGGCGGCGGGCTGCGGACGGAGGAGGATCTCGCCGAGGTGCTGGACGCCGGCGCCGCGCGCGCGGTGATCGGCACCGCGGCGATCGAGAACCCCGAGCTCGTCCGCCGCGCGGTGGAGCGCTGGGGCGCGGACCGCATCGCCGTCGGCCTCGACGCGCGCGGGCGCCGGCCGGCCGCGCGGGGATGGACGGAGGAGAGCGGGACGGACCTGTTCGACCTGGCGGGGAAGATGGTGGAGCTCGGCGCGCGGACGATCGTGCACACCGACATCGAGCGCGACGGGATGCTGGGCGGCCCGAACCTGGAGCTTTCCGCGGCGCTGGCGGCCGAATCCGGCGCGGAGGTCATCGTGAGCGGGGGGATGAGCGGGATGGAGGATGTCGACGCGGTGGCGGCCGCGGCGCGCGAGCGCGGCGGGATCGGCGGCGCGATCGTGGGGAAGGCGATCTACGAGGGGCGGATCGATCTGGCCGAGGCGCTCCGCCGGACGAGGGGGTGAGACGATGCCGCAGGTGCACATCCGCCGCGTCCGCTACGGCGTGAGCCCCGAGACCATCGCCAGCACCATCCAGCAGTACACGGGGATGGGTCGCATCGAGGCGCGCCAGGCGGCCGACGCGGCGATCTCCGGGAAGGAGTTCTCCGTCTACATCGACGACTTCACCGCCGTCTACGAGCTGGCCGACATGCTCACCGAGATGGGCGTCGAAGCCGAGGCCGACGAGGGCGACTACTGATCTCCCAAGCGGGTCTTTTGATGGCAACCTCGCGCCGCAATCCGGGCTCGGTTGCGATTATTGGTTGAATAGTGCCCCGATACCAATAATATAGGGTTATTGACAACCGTTCAAATAAAACATAGTTATTGGCTGTGTGGTGATTGCAACCAATAATTGCTGCTGGGGGATCCATGCCTCTGAAGAACCTCTGGCACCTGTACAACCTGACGGAGAGCCCGTTCTTCCAGCAGGATCTCCAGGGGACCGGCCGCTACCCGATCGATCTTTTCGAGGGGCGCGACCAGGAGGCGACCCGCCTTCTGAACGTGATCGGGGGCTCGGCGAGCAGCCGTCAGACGGTCGAAGGGCTGTCCGGCTTCGGCAAGACCACGCTGACCCAGTTCGTGAAGGCGCGGGCGGCCGCAGGCGGCTATCTCAGCTACCCTGACCCCGTAAGCGCGGCCGGCGCAGACACGGCCGATTCGCTGCTGGTTCGCCTGCTCAGCTACGTCTACGACGCGGTCGCCAGCCAAGCCGGGCACCCGCTCTCGAAAGAGCCGGTGGTCGACGAGGCGCGGCGCCTGGTGCTGGACACGCGCGTTCGTGACGTGAAGGTAGCGGCGTCGGTCGCCGGGTTCGGGTTCGACCGCGATGTTAGCCAGCGAACGGAGCGCGCGGCGTTTCACTCAGGCCTGCTCACGATCCCTCCACTCCTCCGCGACCTCTCGGCTGCGGCGCGGGCGCACAAATTCTCGGGCATCGTCGTCCACATCAACAACCTGGAAAACCTCGTCACCGACGCGGAGCGGACGAGGGCCGGCGCGGTCATGCGGGATCTGCGCGACGTGTTCCTGATCGACGGCTACCACTTCGTGCTGGTCGGCACCCCCGAGGCGGTGCGCTCGATCGTCGCTCCCCACGCGCAACTGCGCAGCGTGTTCGGTGTCGCGCGTCCGCTGGAGCCGCTGGGGGAGGATGCGTTCCAGCGCCTCCTCGCACGGCGCTACGCACACCTGCGCCTTGCAAAGGGCGACGTCCGGCCCCCGGTGGCGGACGAGGCCGCACGGGCCGTGTACCGGATCTACAGGGGAGACCTGCGAGGTACGTTGCGCGCGCTCGATACCGGCGCCAACGAGCTGATCGGGCTGACGGATCCTCCCGGATCCCCCATCGAGCTGCCGGAGCTCATGGCGGTGCTGGCGCCGATGCTGGCGACCGAGGCGGAGGCGACCCTCTCTGATACGCTGCTCGAGTACCTTTTCGCACTCCGGAACGTGAATGGGACGTTCACCCAAAGGGAGCTGATCGCCCTCTGGGGTCTGTCACAGGGAACCGTGTCCCAGAACGTGAAGGAGCTGCAGCGGCTGGGATACGTCCAGGAGCAGCGTCGCGAGGGGCGCCTGGTCACGTACTCGCTGACCGGTCCGTCGCGGATCATCCTGGGACTCATGGGCGAATCCTGACGGAGGTCGGCCATGCGCGCGATGGTGCTGGACGCGCCGGGGACGCCGCTGGCGATGCGCGACCTGCCCGTTCCCGAGCCGGGGGGCGGGCAGATCCTGCTGAGGGTGCGCGCGTGCGGGGTGTGCCGCACCGACCTGCACATCCGCGACGGCGAGCTGCGCGAGCCGAAGCTCCCCCTCGTGCAGGGCCACCAGATCGTCGGCGAGGTGGTGCGGCTGGGCGAGGGCGTCGCCGACATCTCCATTGGCGATCGCGTCGGCGTGCCCTGGCTGGGGTGGACGTGCGGCGGGTGCCGCTTCTGCCGCTCGGGGCGCGAGAACCTCTGCGACCGTGCGCGCTTCACCGGCTATCACCTCGACGGCGGGTTCGCGGAATACGCCGCGGCCGACGCCCGCTTCTGCTTCCCGATCCCCCCGGAATATCCCGACCTGCAGGCCGCGCCGCTCCTGTGTGCGGGGCTGATCGGCTTCCGCGCGTACCGCATGACGGGCGACGCGGAGCGGCTGGGGATCTACGGCTTCGGTGCCGCCGCGCACATCCTGGCGCAGGTCGCGATCGCGGACGGCCGTGAGGTGTTCGCGTTCACGTCTCCCGGCGACCATGCGGCACAGGCGCTTGCGCGCGGGCTGGGGGCTGCGTGGGCAGGGGCCTCCACCGAGCCGCCGCCGCTGCCACTCGATGCGGCGATCATCTTCGCGCCCGTGGGGGCGCTGGTTCCCGAAGCGCTCTCGCGCGTCGTGCCCGGCGGCACGGTCGTTTGTGCAGGCATATACATGAGCGCGATCCCCTCGTTTGAGTACAAACGGCTCTGGGGCGAGCGATCGATCCGCTCGGTGGCGAATCTCACACGGGAGGATGCCGTCAGGTTCCTCGAGGTCGCCGGCCGCATCCCGATCCGCACGCACACGACCGCGTTCGCACTCGAGGATGCCAACCGCGCCCTGGACGACCTGCGGGCAGGCAGACTCGCGGGCGCCGCCGTGCTCCGCGTGGCGCACGCAACCCGATCCGCCCCTCGAGCAGCAGCAGGAGAATCGTGAGCGTTCTTATCGAAGAGCAGCCGGTGCTGGCGCGTCTCGCGCAGTTGGAGATTCCGTTCGACCGTTATGAACATCCCGCCATTTCGACCGGCGACGAGGGGCTGGAGCACTGGGCAGGGATCGACGCCGCCCACTGTAAGAACCTGTTCCTCCGGAA